>NZ_JABKBZ010000077.1:0-23455 GCF_013166635.1 Lentimicrobium sp. S6
GCCTTTTTTGTATCACCGAAAATGAGGTCATTTCGAAGGAGAAGCATTGGCTGCGACTGAGAAATCTGTTGTAATTGATGATTTATACCAATGATGAAATGACCTTTTGTTTGAGGTAATAATAAATTGTTACTCTTATTTGATGAGCTTGCCGTGCGTTTATGGTTTTTAATGTGTCCCAATCAAAGTTGAATAACAATTCCAGCTCCAATATTCAATTGGTTTATATTAATGACTCTTTCATCTTTTAGTACTGTAGTTTCAGTCTTATTTTTATTGGTCCAAGTAATTTTCTCTATTTCTCCAATAGAATAATTAGCATGTATCATCAAACCAAATCCTTTACTAATGATTCTTGTTAGGCTTGTTCCAAAACCATATCCAAAGGTATTTCCCTTTGTTAGGACTTCGTAATTGATTATAGTTATTTTCTCCTTATAAATCATCGGCCCTAGGTTTGCACTGATATTTAATTTTGTTTTCTTATTGCGAGTTCTAAGAAATAAAAGACCCTCTATGGCAAAGTAATTAATTGCGATATCTACATGAGAACGAAGTCCTATCATTCCAGGAATACTCTCTATATTATGATTAAAATAGATATTTCCACTGCCTTTGCTTCTAGAATAATTGTATAAAACACCTATTGAAAAGTTTGATTCTGTACAATAATGAGCAGATGTGGCTATAAAAAAACCATTTTTTACTTCTTTGATTAGTTGTTGTTGAGCAGGAGGTATATCGGTAGATTGATTCAATTTCCTCTGCATATATCCCGATCTCATATTGATTTCAAATCGACCGGGTTCTATATTTCTATGAAGCCTTTTGGTCTTTTTTACTTTGCTCCATCTAATATCTTTAACAATATCCTTATGATTTATTTTCTCTGAATAAACTAAGAATTCGCCTTCTCTTTTAAGAATGTTGCAATATATGGTATCATCTTTATGGTTTACGAAATAATGAGAGGTTTCTAAGTCTAATAGCTCTTTGTTTTTTAGATTTTGCACATAATAATCCTTTTGATAGGAGGATAGTTTTTGTTTGTTGGCGTATTCCTTAATAAACTTTGAATTTTCCCAGTACTTATAAAAAATGATGCTATCAGAAATAGTAATGATTTTACAATTAATGGTGTCATTGATTTTGTTTACAAGGATATCTTGAGCAATTGTAGAAAAATGAAATAAGAGGAAGCTGAGAATAATTAAGACATATGGTTTCATGATCATAAGGTTAAATGCTTTTGCTAAAATAAAAATAATCTTCTGTGATTTTACATTTGGGCAAAAAAAACGGATGGTTTTTGAATTTCCATATGCTCTGTCCTGCTTTATGCTAATGCATTTTTGAGCTTTTAATCGGAACAGACTGTTTTTATTCCTGAAAACTTATATCTTTACTTCATGGTATATTTGCTAATCATCATGGTACTGGGTTTATTGTTTTTTCTTCCCATAAAAGGAAAATTTAAACTAATAAAAGAGACTCCGAAAACTCGAATCAGCGAGCGGAATATTATGTTTTCAAGGAGTGAAATCACAAGAAGAACTGAGCTGCAAGAACAATATTACAAGGACTTTCCTGAACATAAAGACTTGGATGAGGTTTGGCAAAAGAAAGCAGGTTTGGGTGCTAAAGAATCACAATTCTACGCTCCTCTAAGTTTCAAAGCTTCCGAGGCTAGTTTTCATACCATAGAATTTCTAAGACCCATTGTTAACGGTGCAGTGAATCCTATTCCAGAGGAAATAAGCGCAGAAAAACTCACCGAGTTTGTTTTAAATTGGGGAAAGAAGTTAGGAGCCATTTCTGTTGGTATTTGTGATTTGAAAAAGGAACATCTCTATACTGAAAGAGGAAGAGGGGAGGCCTACGGAAAAAAAGTGGAGAATAATCATCGTTTTGGCATCGCTTTTACAGTGGAGATGGACGAGGAGTATTTGTCTACAGGTCCTGCCGGTCCTACTCTTATGGAATCTGCCTATCAATATTTAAATAGTGGGGTCATTTCCATTCAAATAGCAGAGTTTTTAAGAAGAATGGGTTTCGAATCCAGAGCACATATCGATGGGGATTACGAATTAATAGCACCTTTAGTAGCACGAGATGCAGGACTAGGAGAATTAGGTAGGATGGGGCTCTTAATGACTCCTGAATTGGGGCCAAGAGTAAGAATAGGTGTCATTACTACCAATGCCCCGCTCATCATTAGTGAAAGAAAGCCAGATTATAGTGTTCATCAATTTTGTAACTGGTGTATGAAATGCGCAGTGGTTTGCCCAAGTCAAGCCATCCCCAAAACTCCCATCGAAGAATTAGATGGAGCCCAAAGATGGAAAATCAATCATGAAAAATGTTTCGGTTATTGGTGTACTTCAGGAACCGATTGCGGACGTTGCATGAGCGTTTGTCCTTATGCTCATAAAAATAATGGACTGCATAATTTCGTACGTTGGGGAATTAGAAATAATGTATTCTTCCGTTATGTTGCGGTTCACCTTGATGATGTTTTCTATGGCAAGAAACCCAAGCCGAAAAAAGTTCCTGATTGGCTGGAAGGGTAGACATACAAATATTACTTCGAAATTAGCATTATAAATTCATTTGTTTCAGCATTATCAGTAAGGAATAGGGTGCTGGTTACTGGTTACTGGTTACTGGTTGCTGGTTGCTGGTTGCTGGTTGCTGGTTGCTGGTTGCTGGTTACTGGTTACTGGGTTCTGGGTTCTGGGTTTTGGGTGCAGGGTTGTTTACTTTTTGTGAAATGGTGATTCTCGTTTATATCTTCTATTTGAATTTTATTTGGCTTGTGATACACATAGAATATTTTTTTACCTTTGAGTTATTCATCTCATAAAACATCCACTTATGACTTCTTATAGCGATAAAGATGACGATCAACGAATAGAAAATGGTTTAAAGAAGAAAGCCCTAGAGGAAAAATATGGTGCTCACTTTAGCCAGCATTCAGATCTACCTCCCGAAATGGAAAGTGATTGGTTAAAGCATATCGAATTATTTGAACAACAATATGCTCAGCAGAAAACCACCACTGTTTTTGATTATTTGGAACAGCCTTCTTACCTACAATTAAGCGAATTAAATGATGCTCAAATAAGTGAAGAATTACATCGTATTTTAACTTTGATGAACGAAGGAGGAATTTCTTTAAGTGCCTTATGTGAAGTAGATGATAAGGAATTATATCGTTTTATTATCGACGAATTATTTGTTTATGAAATGGACGATATGAAGATTCCTGGAATGATGAGCTGCTTTACTTATGAAGAATTTCATCCCAATGCCAAATGGGATATCAATCAGGCCATAGATTACTTCTTTAGCTTCACCATGGGAAAGCATGAAAATATAGGAGGTGATGGCTATGATCTTCTGTATATAGATTCTAAAAATTTTATCAGCCATAAAGGGGAGGCTATTCCAGAAGAAAGGCTTATAAAAACCATCAATAACTTCCTCAAATCTTTTGACTCCTTCGAAATTATCAAAAAGGAAATAGAGACATTGGAGCTTAACGAGGAAAAGACAGATGCTACTGCGTATCTGGATATGGAATACAAAGCCATTTATAATAGCGGAAAAGAATGGATGGATTATAAAGGTGAGGCCATATTTAAATTGCATCCCGGTAATTATGGAGGTTGGGAAATATATGCTATGGATTTTCCGGGTTTAGAGCTTTAGTTTTTGCTCAATAGTGTCCTCTTTATTATTGGAGATTTATTGCTACGCTTTGGAATTATGGATGTTTTAGCAAGGAAAAGGAAGAAGGTTTTTACTTTTGGTATCAATAGCGTCCTAATAATTATTAAAGATTCCTTGCTACGCATCGGAATGACAACTATTTTGGTAACTCATAAGGAATAAGGGCTTTGCTTTTGGCATTGAAAAAAGCAAAGCCCTTATTCCTTACTATCAAACCCTCTTATTTCTCTTCTTCTGATTCAAAGAATTCTTTTACAGCTTCTTTAAAATCCTCACGCTCTTGTTCTAAATTGCTTTTGAATTCCTCCCAGTTTTCTTCTGAGATATTCTTAGCATTTTTGGTTTTTTCCTCAATTAATTCACCTTGTTTTTTAAGATTGTCAAGGACTTTTTGTCTGTTCTCATCTAGTTTTTCACCAGAGTCATCTAGTTTCTCCTCAAAATCACTTAGCTCATCCTTAAACTCGTTTAAAGTCTCGTTTAACTCAGCTTTCAGCTCTTTTTGTTCTGCTTTGAGCTTGTTTTTAAACTGATCTACTTTTTGTTCCAATTTACTTTTCTCGTCATTATTGTCTTGATTGTCCATGTCACAAGCATTGAAGCTGAATAAGAAAAGTAAACTTGCTAAAATAAGTACTTGATTATTAATAGTTTTCATTGTCGTTTTGTTTAGTTTTTATCGGCAGCAAATATAAGTATTTCGTTGAATTAATCTTTATTGAAACTACGGTATTAGGTAAATTCATTCTTTCATTTTTAATGAACAATTCAATGATTTTTTTAAAGAAAAAGCGGTCCACTGATTACCTTGATTTTTACAGATTAATTAATCGCATGTAATTTTTCTGTATAATACTCGTTTTATTCCTTTTTAGTAGCGGATAATGAAGGGGTTATTAAGTGGTCGATTCATCCATTATTGATTTGGTTCTAGGAGTTTCCTATAGATTTATCTGTTCATAAGCGCCACATTCAAAGTCTTGGTCGTCTCTTTGGTCATTTCGGTTTAGACTGCACAAGAGGTCATCTTCCCAAAAGTCAGATTGGTATTTTTTACAAGATTTACAAAGCTCTGGAATAGGAAGATTGCTTAAGTCCATAGGACTCCCATCATCATTAAAAATCCCACTTTTAAAGCTATACTCTTCATTTACTTGTGCTTCATCAGAATCTGGATCTAGAATTACAAAGAGACATATATCCTGAAACCCCTCGTATTTTACCCATTCTTCTATCAGTTTCATCTTTTCAAGATAAACCTCCTTTTTAATATGCCAATAAATAGAGAAGTCCTCATCTCCAAATTCCCAGTAGTCATAAATAAAATTTCCTTCGCCCAATAACCACTCTATCTTCTTTACTAAACCTGGCATAAAGGATTCTTTATCGGTTCCCATATCTCTAGCTAATTGGAATGATTCAATAATAGAATCCTCAGCTTTATGATTTTCAAATTTAGAGCCAGCATAAAAATGTTTCTTAATTTCGTTTTTAAACCAAAAGGATTGGTATATATAGCCTTTCATGATGTTAATTTATAGGATTAGGCTTTCAAAGGTAGGGATTTTGTAGGAATGGGGCTTGTTTGTTTTTCCTTAGAATGAGAATGAAAATGTATAAGGTTTGATTTTTTATCTAATAATGAAGCTTATTAAACTAGAGAAATAACTACTAAAAAACATCAAAAGCTGTAGAGAAAGAAAAAGCCTTTATGGTTTTATTGCTTTATAGAAAAGATTAAAAGGAGTGTAATATCCATAAAGCATCTAATAATTTCATAAACAAGAAGTTTACCTTAACAGATACCAAATATCCTTAACAATCAATTCACGTTTAGATTTATTGTTTTTCTGTAAGGCGGTAATATGAGTAGCCCCAAGCTTTTTAGCTAGTGCAATGTTTTTCATTTCCTCATCAAAATTATGGGTATGTCCAATCTTCAATACTTTAAAATCACCTTCCTTTTGCTGGCGAAGATAAATAAATACTCCTCCAACTATAGTGAGTTTAGCGGGTAATGAGTAAGTATGGAATAGGTACTTTTGACCTGACTTTCCTTTAATGTTTATTGTTGATGGTTTCATGTTTGAGCTTTTTGTCTACTTCCCGATACAAAAAGTAATTAGTATTGGAAATCAGATAGATGTATTTATTAGGTACAGATAAGGTACATAAAGATGCGTAGGAGTGCAAAAAGGAGCTTTTTGTCTGTCACACAGAACTTCACTTTCTATGAGAAAATCTAAAGTACTTTCACAAATGGAAAGTAAAGCTTTATCCAGTCAAAATGATTAAGTAGGTTTCTTGCTCAGCTAAGATAAATAGGCAATAGTACAAATATGTTCCACATTATCAAAAGTGAGTACAAGCTAAGAACGGTCAAGATAGAATTTAGCTTTGTATAATGAAGAAAGCAAGGGCCTTAAAGTATTTTTGCATGTATTCTGTAAAAGGGTTAATTTTAAGGAATTATTTTAAGCTATTTTATTATTGTATGGTTTCTTGGCATGTTTTTCCTATTATAGGAGTCCAGTTCTTGGAAATCATTCGCTAATCTAAATTCTAATAAATTAAAAAAACCACATAAAAAGTCAACTTATGAATGTAGTAAAATACATCTTCCGCAACACTAATGATTTTACTGTATCACATACAAAACTTGATAAGATTAAAAGGGATTGTCCAATTGCTGTTATTCCATTCCAACTTGTATGGGCAAGAGATTCCTTAAAAAATAAAGTTAAAACTATTTTCAAGCTCAAATATTTGCCGAATGAAAATTTATTACAGAAAATTGCGGAAGAGATTTTTATGGCGGAAGTCTTTGGAGATAAAGAGGATTTAGGGGTGGTTTTGTTCGATATCATGCTGTGGCACCAAAATAGAAGCTGGGAATTAGATAATCTTACTGAATCAGATACTAGAAAAGCAAACGCATTAGAGGGTATGACTGTTTTAAGTAGAAAGAGGTACTTAGAGTATACAACACCAAGGTTAAAACTATTATTGAAGAATCATCAGCCTATTGTGACATTTTTAATTTTTCCTCTAGTAGCAAAGACACCAATAAGATCAATTATGTATTTTATTGATATTCAGTCGAGATTCTCTTTCAACTCTATCAGGAAAGCCAAACATAAATATGCAGATGATATAATTAGCTATTTGTATGAGGTCCTAATCCTAAATCAGAAATCAGCAAATAAGCTACATTCTTTAGTGAAACATATTTATGAAGCCGAACATCAAAAGAAAGATTCTATTTTACTTAGGACTGAAATTGATGCTATTTCAGAAGTAGATACGATTATTACTTATTTAAAGGCATCAATTGAAAAAAACACAACGCTGGTTGGTTATACATTTAATATCCCGAAACTTGAAGAGAAAAAAGAACATAAAAAAAGAATAAAGGCTATTGAAAATAATGTTTTGGAAGATGTGAAAAAGAAGTCATATTTCAAGATGTTTATGGATGGAATCAGTTCAGCCCAGATTGAGAATCTAAATAATTACAGAACAGGTTTATTACATAAAAAGGGAGTTTCTTCAAACCAGCCTCAAGAGTTTTATGGTAGCCAAGACTCTTATAAGTCACTTACTAAAATGTTTGACTTTTTAATGGGGCAGCATCGCGAAAATTCAATCTTAATTATTGCAACATTAGCATTGCTTACTGATGAATTAGTAAAGTTGGATAAACCTAATTTTAATTTATCAGACTTGCCTGTGAATAGCTTATTTAATGACCATGTTGACTGAAATGAAACCTGACTAATGAAAGATTTCTTCAATCTCACCAATCAATTGACCTATTGACGAAATTCGGTTATGAGTATTGAAATAAATGTTATGATAATCCATTGCGTTTATAGTTCTTGTAATTGAAGCATTTTTCTTCCTGTAGGACTTACCAACCAATTGGTAGACATCGTTAAGCATCTTAGCTGGTTCATCAATAAGTTCCGTATTGTACGTACTAGGATTAAATCCAAAATGAGTTTCAATAAAGACTGGTGTTAGACCAGCATCAATATTTTGAAAATGATTTTCTTCCGCAATGAACCATGATTCTATTTCCATAATACTCAAGACAAAAGAGATGGGAATGTCTTTCTGAGGTAATTTATAATTTAATCCAGTCAACAATCTGTGGGTATTCTGTCTTTCTACATCTGGATACACATCCCTAAGGCCAATAATCTTAGAATAACCTGATTTAATAAGTCCATTACGCTGATCTAGAATATAAGACTTAATAGAACTATCGCCCCCACAATTATAAATTAAAATATAATACCTTTTTTCACCATCGATTATTGGTGATTCAATAGACGTAAGTGTTATCTTAGTTTTAGGACTTCCCATAATAGCTTTAATCTCAAACATTATGTCTTTTTCACCAAACACTTCTGCAAGTAATTTCTTAACAAATTCCTGTTCGGTTAACCCTTCGACAAAAAATGCTATTTTGCTGGTAGCCATTATTCAAAACCTTCTTTAAAGAAATCAGTTGAAAAGAAATCGAAATTATTTAATCCAGTATATTTGAAATCTTCAAATTTCTCTTTGGAATTGAACTTATTATGAACTTCAACAACTCCTCTTTTCCTTGTGATAATCTGCCAAAATTCAAGATTAGTATTGTTCATCACAAACTTATCATTAGTAGTCATATTTAGCTGAACGTCAATATCATTAGTCTTTTTTATAAGAAGTGATATTAATTTAGATGATCTCTCGAAATCTAATCCTTCCCCTATATCGTCGATTAATATATTCGATTTCCGATTTTCAAGAGCATAATAATTATAATGAATTATTATAGAGAGTGCTCTAAACATACCATCAGACATTTCATATTGATCAGTAAATCCATCTCTATCTTTCTCAAAGACACGAAGTCCTACCACTTTTGCGCCAATATGCGAATCTACTCTTATGCTTTGAAGAATCCCTGTATCTATTTTTGAGACATTATATCCTATTTCATTAAAATCATTAACTACCCTTTGCAAATATTCATCACGATGTTTTGCTACTCCTTTTTTAAAATTACGTATAGTTAAAGTACCCTCTTTATCTTCACTCTTATCTGATGAAGCTTTATTTGTTCCCAATAAGGCTAATGTATGCTTCTCATCATCCGTTGCAAATCGAAAATGCCTAGTATTTGATGCCCATTGATATAATTTTTCTAAGTAAGGATACTGAAACTCGTCTCGCCTATGAGCAACTAATTCATTTGTCGGGATTTTGAATTTCACCTTCTTGCCCTCTGCTCCTAGGCTGTAATTAAGTATTTCCCCTTCTCCACTTCTTTTTCTATAATAAAGCTCAATCCCGTTTTGCAATAATATTTCTTTATTGATAATCCCATTAGTGTATTCTAAATCATATTCAATTTTCACTCCATCTAAAGTCAAGAAACAGGCCTTATAATATCCTGAATTATATTTTATCTTGGCATCAGTTAGTACCTTCGCAAGGCCTGAAATCACATTTAAAGTTCTTGTTTTTCCAGACGCATTACTACCTACAAATAAATTCACTTTACCAAGCTTAAATTCTTTTACTTCCCAGTGTCTGGGAAGGCTTTGATATTCACTATAAGAAAACTTTTCAAGAATCATGACGTTTTATTTGATTAATTATTTAACAAAAATAAGAAAAATACAGCAAGTATCTTCATCACATGACTTTAATCTATCTTTCTTTAGTACGGAATATCAAATTGGATTTTATATCCCATCAACCAAAGGTCAATGCTCGGTATCATCAGATATTACAGCCTAATTGATACATTTACTTGAGTACACTACATGAGAACACATAACATATTGATTATCTGTATTCACAACCTCACCCCAAGGCTTAATGATTAGTTTATTTTTGTGACTTCTTTAATAGCATTTCAACTGCGGAAGGTGCCTTCTTAACCTTTAGCTGTTGCGGTAGCTTTATAAGCTCAGTTAGAGCCTTAACGACATCTAAATACTCACGAGGATTGGTGTAATCAAGTAGGAAAATCCCCTTAGGTAGCACTTGTTTGATGGCTAATGATTCTAACTCGCTTATTTCTTCAGGTAGATGTTCAATACTATTTGAGGGAATAGTTGGGCTTATTATCTTAGGTTGATTAGCCCTCATCTTTTTCGCCTTATTGAGCTGAACTCTAAGCTTAGCCTCCTTTGGTAGATTATGAGGATAGTTGTTCCATGCTTTTATAGTGTTGATTGTACTTTATTATTCTTTTACGTCTTGGAATATCGCTAAGGTTCATCCTTCTGTTTAGTGCTGAAAGAAGTCTTCTTTTATTTGTCTTAATGTTCTCCTTTTCAGGATTATCAACTCTGTTTTGTTTCTCCCTGTCCGCCATCGAGAAGCGAATTTCATTGCACATTAAAATACTTTCGGATACTCTTTCTGCTGTTGAGTAAAAGACGTCTCTGGTTCCTAAAGAATCTGACGCGAACTTTATGGCTCTCTTTTCATCAATCCCAAATGTAGCAGCAACCTTAATGGCATCCTGATTGGCTCCTAAATACACAAACTGCCAATTATGTTTGCTTTCCATCTTTTTTATTAGATTGTGGACTTTACTTAAAGTGAATTTTTCACTTGCGTTTTCATATCCATCAGTTATGATAACAAAAACGGTTTGTTCATTTGTCTCTATATCTAACTTGTTTTTTATTGGTTTATTCCTCTTGATAGTAATACCAATAGCATCTAATAGAGCTGTTAGACCTCTAGGAATGAAACTATACTTATTTAGTTCTGGACAGTTTGAGAGAGGGGTGTTTTCAAAGACTTTATCGTACTTATCATCGAATTGGTATAAACTGATTAGAGTATTAGGATTAGATTCTATTTGTTTCTTGATAAAAGAGTTGAATCCTAAAATAGTTTCTTCTTTGATGGAATCCATTGAACCAGATCGGTCAAGGAGCATGATGATGTTTGTCTTGTTTTCCATTTTATATCTTATATTTAATTATTTTTGACAATAGTATAAAACGAACATGCAGTCTTTCTGCATTTCAAAAATTAAATTCATGCCAACTAATTTAAACGCTCTTATTAGGTACAAAGCGATAGATACCTGCTTGAAAAATAAGTATATTCGATGTACAATACCACGGCTACGGGAAGCTTGTTCAGAAGTCCTAGGTGAAAAAAGAGGAATCTATAAGAAGGTGGGGAAAAGGACAATACAGGACGATATCAGGGTGTTGAGGAGCGATATTTTGGGCTTTAATGCTCCCATTGAAGTTCAAGATGGAGTATACTTTTATAGTGATGAGAATTATTCAATATTTAATATTCCATTTAATCAGGAGGACATTTTGAGAGATGTTTTGGCAATCTTAACAAGAGATGGTCGCTTTAGTAAGGATGAAGAATTAGAATCGCTCGTAATAAGAATTGCAGAATTATTGGGGGACAATGTATCTAAATATTCTCCGTCAAAGGAGTACATTGATGTAACAGGAACAGAGGAATTTAAAGTAATAGGCAATAAAGTTCATGAAGACTTGGATATTAGATTTTGCTATGCAGATATCACAAGAGATGATGACATTATTAAAAGCGGTATTAGTTGGAATGATATTCTATCTGTTCTTTAGGTATACTATAGTTAGTTTGTATGAAAAGACCTAGTTGTGGCTATCAATCCTAGGTCAATGCCCAGTAAGAGTGAACTTTTCAGTACAATTGACCCTATTTAAAGATTAGTTATAAGGAAGGTGCTATAAAGTATAGAAAGTCAGTGTTTTATATTAAATAAGACTGTTATGACTTTGGTAGCGATGAATACTTTTCCAAAAAGAGTTCCATAGCAGATTTCTTAGGTACTGTTTTAATACCCTCAGGAAGCTGAATTAGGGTACTTAATGCCTTAGTCACTTCTAAATACTCCTTAGCACTACTCACATAGTCTAGTAGGAATACACCTTTGGTTAGGGCTGCTTTAATGGCGTGATGTTCTAATTCTTTTATGGTATCGGGTAAATTTTCACTAATGATATGCTTGGGGTATTTAACAGGGGCTTGTTTTGGTAAAGACTTGGTTCTTTGTAACTGGTTCACCTTAATTCTTAATTGAACCTCCTCAGGTAGATTGTTAGGATAATCATCCCATGCTTTTATCGTGTTTTTTGATATCTTAAACTTCTTAGCTGTCTTGTAATAGGAGTGACCATTATTTCTCAAATACTTGAGTACACCTTCCTTAAATTCTTCACTATAGTTCCTTGCAGCCATGCTGTAAAAATACAAATAATGCTTTCTTAAAGGTGTTTTTAAGTAGCTGATTTATTAACATTTAGTGTTGTTTTTCAAGTTATAACAAGCTTCTAAAGATTGTATTGTAATCTGTATTTGCTACTTTTTAGTCTTTTCGCTAAGCTTGCGAATAGTTTCTTTTGACTTAGCTCTTATCAATTCTCTTTCTGCTGGGCTGAGCCTCATTATTTTTCGTGCTGCTATTCGTGCCATTTCTTTTGTGTTCATCTGTTATAATTTGATTAATGATAATTGGTTTCTAGAAGCCTCTCCATAAGTTATGATACCTTCGAGCCTATTTCTTCTTGGACTGTTCGCTGAGCTTGCGTAAGGTTTCTTTCGACTGCTCTCTTATCCTTGCTCTTTCCTCTGGTGGGAGCTTCATTATTCTTTGAGCTAACCTCTGGGCTAATGCTTTTTTTATCATTGCTTCTTTCTTGGCCTCTGGATTTAGTGTATCTTCTTTTTTGCTCATCTGTTATGAAGTTTGTGTTCCATTGACTCCTACTGGAGCTAAACCTAACCTTTTTTTTTTCTTTCTTGCAAAGTTAATCATCAAGAACAAATATATCAACTACAAACAAAACGAGTAACTAACATTTAAGGAAACAAAATAAATGATGATTATTTTTTAATGTGTGTATGAAAAATCCCTAATTTTAACCATTAATATAAACGCATGGCAAAGTTTAACGAAGATTCTAGAGTTAAGATTCCTACTATACTGCACCTCATCAAATTGGGATACAAATATCTCTCCCTTAGCAATGAAGTATGGGACGATTCAACAAACATATTCACAGAGATATTTAAGGAGAGTATCCAAAGGCTGAACCCTGATTTGGATGGAAAAGATATTGCTAGGACTTATGACGAGTTATCACTAGCCTTGGAAAATGAAGATCTAGGTCGGGTGTTCTATGAAAAGCTCATTGATCAATCAGGAACACGCTTGATAGACTTTGATAACTTCTCTAATAATACCTTGAATGTTGTAACAGAGCTAACCTACAAAAAAGATGATGAAGAGTTCAGACCAGATATCATATTATTGATTAATGGGATGCCCCTTGCTTTTATTGAAGTAAAGAAACCCAATAACAGAGATGGAATCCTTGCTGAGCATAAGCGCATGAAGACTCGCTTCGCGAATAAGAAATTCAGGAAGTTTGCCAATATCACTCAGTTGATGGTATTCTCTAATAACATGGAGTATGATGATAGTACATCATTACCCTTAGAAGGAGCCTTCTATTCAGCTACATCATACAAGAGTCCTGTATTCAATTATTTTAGAGAAGAAGAGGATTTTGATTTGACATCTTTACTAATGGAAGTAGATAATGAAACAGAAATAGAAGTCCTTAAAGATAATAACCTGTTAAGTATTAAGGACTCACAGGAGTTTATTATCAATAAAAAGCCTGATACTCCAACGAATAGGATATGTACTTCTTTGTTTCAACCTGATAGACTGTCCTTTGTATTAAGGTATGCTATTGCCTATGTAAAGGAGTCTGGTGGATTGGAAAAGCATATCATGCGTTATCCTCAGCTATTTGCCACAAAGGCAATTGAAAAGAAGCTTGAAGAAGGTGTGAAGAAAGGTATCATCTGGCATACACAAGGGAGTGGTAAAACAGCCTTGGCCTACTATAATGTGAAGTTCCTAACCGATTATTACCAATCAAAGGGTGTGGTTCCTAAGTTTTATTTTATTGTGGACAGACTGGATCTATTAACTCAGGCCAGTAGAG
Organism: Lentimicrobium sp. S6; assembly: GCF_013166635.1. Taxonomy (NCBI): domain Bacteria; kingdom Pseudomonadati; phylum Bacteroidota; class Bacteroidia; order Bacteroidales; family Lentimicrobiaceae; genus Lentimicrobium; species Lentimicrobium sp. S6. The sequence continues at coordinate 13,779 of NZ_JABKBZ010000077.1, forward strand.
AGTTTAAGGCTCGTGGCTTAATTGTGCACCCTATTAGTACTCGTGAAGCTTTTGCACAGGAAATTAAGTCAACCAGTGTTATCCATAACCATTCGGGTAAAGCTGAAATTACAGTGGTGAATATTCATAAGTTTAAGGACGACCCAAATGTGATTGAAAATAGTGACTATAACCTGAATATTCAAAGAGTTTTCTTTTTAGATGAAGTACATAGAAGTTATAATCCAAAAGGGAGTTTTCTGGCTAACTTAGAACAAGCTGATAAAAACTCTGTTAAGATTGGACTAACTGGTACTCCATTGCTGGGTGAAGATTATAACTCCAAATCTCTTTTTGGGAGCTATATCCATAAGTACTATTATAATGCTTCCATAAAGGATGGCTACACTTTAAGACTAATACGTGAAGAAATTGAAACCAACTATAAGCTCACTTTGCAGGATGCTTTAAAGGAGATTGAAATACTTAAAGGTGATGCTGATAGGGGCACCGTTTATGCCCATCATAAGTTTGTGGAACCCATGCTCGATTATATTATTAAAGACTTTGAGAGGGCTCGCATTTCTATGGATGACAATTCTATAGGAGGGATGGTGATTTGTGATTCTTCTGATCAAGCAAAAAAGATGTTTGAGATTTTTCAAGAGAGTTATGCTGCTCATGGAGGTTTAAGGTCACAGGCTGCTGACGAAGCTGAAGGCTATGGATATAAGAAAAAGAAGAACAGCAAAGTAAAGACTGCCCAGGTGATATTGCACGATGTAGGCAATAAAGAAGAGCGTAAAAATTGGGTAGAGCAGTTTAAAGCAGGCGAAACAGATTTCTTATTTGTTTATAATATGTTACTCACAGGTTTCGATGCCAAGCGATTAAAGAAGCTTTATATTGGTAGGGTGATTAAAGCTCATAACCTACTCCAAGCATTAACCCGAGTGAATAGGACCTATAAAAAGTTTAAATATGGGTATGTAGTCGATTTTGCCGATATTCAGAAGGAATTTGATAAGACCAACCGTGAATATTTTAATGAGTTGCAGTCTGAACTGGGTGATGAAATGGAGCATTACTCCAATATCTTCAAGCAACCAGAAGAAATAGAAAGGGAAATTATAGAGATAAAAGATGCGCTCCTTCACTTCAATACAGAGAATGCAGAATATTTCTCTCAGCAAATAAGTGAGATCAATGATAGGTCGGAGATGCTAAAAATAACCAGAGCTTTAAACAATGCTAAAGAATTATACAACATCATTCGTTTGTCAGGTAATTTTGAACTGCTCGATAAACTCGACTTTCAAAAACTAACGATGCTTTCTCGTGATGCCAATAACCGACTGGCTCTTATCAACACCAAGGAGACTCTTGAAAACAGTGTGGACACCACTAACCTCCTCAATATAGCTTTAGAAGATGTCATCTTTGCTTTCACTAAAGTAAAAGAAGAAGAAATGATATTGGCTGATCAATTAAAGAATACTTTGCAACGAACTAGGGAGCAATTGGGAGGTAACTTTGACCAAAATGACCCATACTTCATTTCACTTAAAGAAGAGTTAGAAAGGTTGTTTAAGAAGAAAAACCTAAGTGAGGTTTCCAAAGAAGAGATGGACGCCAATATTGAGGCTTTAAACATCATTTATAATAAAGCGAAAGAGCTGGAGAGAAAGAATCAATTACTGAGAGCTAAGTATCATAACGATGAAAAATATGCCCGTCTGCATAAAAGACTCACTGAGAAAGACCCTCTTACTGATAGCGAGAGTAAATTAGTAGAAGCATTACAGGGATTGAAAAAGGATGTAGATATGCAGATAGAGCGTAATTCCAAGATGCTTGAAAACGAAAATTATGTGGAGCGGATGATTTTAAGGTTAGTGATAGAACAATTTAAAAATAAGCAACACATTCCTATGGATGTGACTACCAGTAAACGAGTCAATTTAATGGTAGTAAAAGAATACATGGATGAATTTTATGGCAGAACAGCCTAAACTTAAAAAAGATACTAAACAAGAATGACAACGAATATAGATTTTAAAGAAAAAACCATGCAGCTGATCGATAGTCTAAAATCGGTTTGTGCTAATTATGGTTTAGGGAATGATGGGAATGAGTTTAAGATTATCACACAAGTATTTTTGTATAAGTTCTTAAACGATAAGTTTATTAGCGAAATCAAGAGTATTGATACGAAATTAGCTAGTGATGAGAATTGGGAAGAGACTTTAAAGACTTATAGCGAAGACGACTATGAAATGCTAATGATGCAAATGCAAGAAGGCATTGCACGTATTAAGCCAAAGCATTTAATATCTAGTTTATACGAACAACAGAACAAGCCTAAGTTTGCTGATATATTTGACAATACATTGCTTGATATTGCCAAGGAGAACAGTGATATCTTTTCTGTAATCACAGAAGGAGGTGAGAAAATCACCTTATTTGAAAACCTCAGTAAATATGTAACAGACAATAGAGATGAGTTTTGTAAGGCCATAGTGAATAAGCTTACTGGCTTTAGTTTTGAGCATATCTTTAACGAGAAGTTCGACTTCTATGCTGCTATTTTTGAATATCTGATTAAAGACTATAATTCCAATGCTGGTGGTAAATATGCCGAATACTTTACTCCACATGCGGTTTCGAGAGTAATGGCAGAATGCCTAGTAAATGAGAAAGTTGAAAATGTTACTTGCTACGACCCGTCAGCAGGTTCAGGTTCCCTTTTAATGAACTTGGCACATAAAATAGGCGAAGAACAATGTACCATCTACTCTCAAGATATATCACAGAAATCTTCTAGTTTATTACGTCTCAATTTGATATTAAACAACCTAGTACACTCTATACCCAATGTTATCAAAGGAAATACTATTTTAGACCCTTATCATAAGGAAGATGGAGACTTGCAGAAGTTCAACTACATCGTATCTAATCCACCTTTTAAACTGGATTTCTCCGATTTTAGAGACGATTTAGATACCAAAGAAAACCAAAAACGCTTCTTTGCTGGCATACCAAAAGTACCTGCCAAGAAAAAAGAAAGCATGGCTATTTATTTGATGTTCCTGCAACATATCATCTATAGTTTAAACGAAACTGGTAAGGCAGCAGTAGTAGTTCCCACAGGCTTTATCACTGCTCAAAGTGGTATTGATAAGAAGATCAGGCAAAAGATGGTAGACGAGAAGATGTTAGCAGGTGTGGTCAGTATGCCCAGCAATATTTTTGCCACCACGGGAACCAATGTATCTGTGATATTTCTAAACAAACAAAACAAAGGAGATGTGGTTTTGATAGATGCCTCTAATCTGGGAACGACTGTGAAAGAAGGGAAGAATCAGAAAACCGTTTTGTCACCTGAAGAAGAGCAGCAAATCATAGATACTTTTAATCAAAAAGAAGCCAAAGAGGATTTCTCAGTAGTAGTAAGTTACGATGAAATCAAGAAGAAAAACTATTCACTTAGTGCTGGTCAGTATTTTGAAGTTAAAATTGAGTATGTGGATATTACTCGGGAAGAGTTTGATGATAAGATGAATGGTTTTAAGAGCAATCTAACCTTGCTTTTTTCTGAAAGTAAAGTTCTGGAAACCGAAATTCACAAGAATATGAAAGGGCTGGAGTATGAATAATTGGGAAAGTACAGAACTTCGGAAAGTGCTTCATGTCAAGCATGGTTATTCATTCAAAGGAGAGTACTTTTCAAATGATGGAAATTATATTCTTATTACTCCAGGGAACTTTTTTGAAGCAGGGGGCTTCAAATATACACCAGGCAAGGAAAAGTATTATACTGCTGAGTATCCTGCTGAATATTTATGTAAAAAAGGTGATCTTGTTGTAGCAATGACAGAGCAAGCTGCTGGTTTGTTAGGTAGTACTGCTTTGGTTCCAGTTGACAATGTATTCCTTCACAATCAGCGAATTGGATTAATTACGTTTGATGAAAAAAAATATGACAAACTATTTCTATATTATTTATTTAGAACAAAATCTGTCCGAGAACAAATTTCACTTTCATCAACTGGCTCAAAGGTTAAGCATACATCACCTGAAAGAATATACGATGTTCAAATACATGTTCCTGCACTACCTATTCAATTGGAAATAGGACGTGTATTATTTTCAATTGACGCCAAAATAGAACTCAACAACAAAATCAATAAAGAGTTGGAAGCCATGGCCAAGCTTATTTACGATTATTGGTTTGTGCAGTTTGACTTCCCCAATGAGGAGGGTAAACCCTATAAATCATCTGGTGGTAAAATGGTTTATAATGAGGAGTTGAAGCGATTGATTCCTGATGGGTGGGAGGTGAAGGAATTGAGTGAATTGGGGAATTTTAAGAATGGAGTAAATTATGACCCTTCCAATCCAGGAGACATACCATGTCCTATAATAAATGTAAGGAACATTAGTGCAAGTAGTTACTTCATAAAGAATGAAGATTTAGATATAATCTATTTAGACGAATCTGATGTTAGAAAGTACTCAGTGCATGATAGTAGTATAATTATTGCAAGAAGTGGAATCCCAGGTGCCACAAGATTAATATCAGATTTTTCTAACAATACTCTCTATTGCGGATTTGCAATTCATTACGACTTGAATAACATCAATAATAAGAATGTATTATTCTTTTTTTTAAAATCAATAGAGCAATTAATTCAGAGTGGTTCTGGTGGTACAATAATGAAAAATGTTAATCAAACTACCTTGAATGCACTAAAAGTAGTTATGCCAAATAATAAAGAAATTATAGCCAGTTTTAATAGGAAAATCAATCCGCTTTTTAAGAAGATGAATTTAATTCAAAAAGAAAATCAAGAGCTAACTTCACTACGAGACTGGCTCTTACCAATGCTAATGAATGGGCAGGTTACGGTAAAAGAAGATAAGGAGATGATTGGTATGGCTGAGGAGCTGGCTGCGAAATACGATAAACAGTAATTTATAGAATTATGAATGAGTGCCATAAAATATTATTAGAGACTTTGCCTTCAATTATACTTGGGGTAATTGCTCTTGTTGTTACAATAATATACAATATACATTCTCGGAGATTAGCAAATGAAAAAATGCGAAGGGAATTGTTTAAGGAGTTTAATGAAAGATACAATAGACTTAACAGTAGTTTACAATTAATAGAAGATGAGCACGCTAATGTAGATTCATTAAGTGATTGTGCCCCATTGTTTAATGATGTAATGGACTTTTTCAATTTATGTGCTGAGGAGTATTTCTGGAAAGATAGGCTTGGAAAGAGAATTTGGACAAGCTGGCATGATGGTATGAACTATTGGTATCAGAATGTTCCTATAATAAAGAAAATGTGGGATGAAGAACTGGATAAAGTGGGGCATAAAGCATATTACTTAAAAGAAGGTGAATCATTTTTTAAAGACAAATAATATGGTTGATAGTGAAAAAATAAGGCAGATTAACAAGGTTGTAGCAAAGTGTTTTGAAGTTAATACAGATGTTCAGAAAACTCCTGCAAAGAATCTCATGCCCGAATTTATTAAAGCTGGTATTTTTAATAAAGACCAGAGAGGAGGTTTGCCAATAAGAGAAATTCTAAGAGAATTAGATACACGAAATGAGCTAAGTAGGATTCCTTATGTTTTGCCAGAAAGAAAGAAGGTAAATACTTACTGGTATTTTGTGCCAATTCATAATGCGATTAATAATGATAAAAGTCAATTAATTGAAGCAAATATGGAATCAAAATCAATACCTGAAGTAGCAAAACCGCAAGATGTCTTGGATGATCTTATAACTGACAACTTGAATGTGGTTTTTTGTGGTACAGCTGTAGGGAATAAATCTGGTGAAAAGAAACTTTATTATGCAGGTATAGGGAATAAGTTTTACAAAACTCTTTTTGAAATAGGGCTTATACCAAGAGTATTTCTTCCAGAAGAATATAAACAGCTAATTCAGTATGGAATAGGGTTAACCGATTTGGCTAAAAGGAAATCAGGAAATGATATTGTAGTAGATGATGATGATTTTGATGTGAAACGTTTTTTAAAAGCAATACTTAAATTTAAGCCAAAGGTTGTATGTTTCAATGGTAAAGCTGCTGCATCAGTATATTTATTTGGGACAAAAGACCAAACACGAGACGTTGAATATGGTATACTTGATAAAAAGATAGGTGAAACACAATTATTTGTAGCTCCATCAACATCAGGAAGCGCAAATGCCTATTGGGATATTGATTACTGGAAACAAATTATTGACCTGATAGCTTAAATACATTTTACTTAAAGTAATTTACCACAATAAAAAAGCGCATGAAAATAGGAAGATTAAAAAAAGTTGATTTACGAGGAATCTGGGCAGGGGAGGCTACTGACTTTACTCCATGGTTGGCAAAAGAAGACAATATTGCTTTGTTATCAGAAACAGTAGGGATAGAACTAGAAGTAATTAGTGAAGAGAAGAGTGTAGGACCTTTTAGAGCAGATATCTTATGTAAGAGTACCATAGATGATACCTATGTGCTTATCGAGAACCAGCTTGAAAAAACAGACCACAACCATTTGGGGCAGCTCATGACCTATGCAGCAGGTTTAGAAGCAGTAACAATTATTTGGATTTCCAGCAAGTTTACTGATGAACATAGAGCTGCCTTAGATTGGTTAAATAGAGTAACAGATGAAAAGTTGAGGTTTTTTGGAATTGAAATAGAAGCCTATCAAATTGGTGAATCTATACCAGCACCTTTGTTTCAAATGGTTTCAAAACCCAATGACTGGACTAAAGCTATCCATAGTGAGCAAAAGCATACTGATTTAACACCTACTAAAGAACTAAATTTAGAGTACTGGTCTGAGATGAGAAAGTATTTTGAAGATTCAGGCACAAGACTTAAAACTCAAAAACCTTCACCTCAGCACTGGACCAACTTTGCCATTGGGAGAAGTGATTTTCACATGGCTGTAGTAGCAAGCGTCAGAGACAACTTTATCCGAGTAGAGCTTAATCTAGTAGGGCCAGTAGCTAAAGACCGATTTTTTGAATTGAAAGAGAAGTTTGAGACTTTATCATTTGAAAAAGTTGCCAATGATTTAGTTTGGGATGAGCTTGAAGGCAGAACTATGAGTTGGATGTACTTGAAAAAGGATGCTGATATTTCTAATAAAGACGACTGGTATAACCAATTTGCTTGGATTCAGGAGAAGCTGGAAAAGATGGATGCTTTTTTTAGACCTAAGATAAAACAGATTAAGTAGCAAGGCAAAGAAAATTGACAACGACATGAGTATTTTAGAGCTTGATAAAGACAAATTAAAGAGAGATTTAAAAATAGGTGAAAATCAAATCAAAGAGTATGTCGATAAATTCATTGAGTTTAATAAATGGGAGTCAAAACATATTTCATCTATAGATGAATGGGAGCTTATTAATGTCGGGGATAAGGATGTTTGTCGCTTATTAAATACTAGCCCCACTAGTTACAATGAAGGTACTGATACTTATTCCTATAAGGGGAAGCTGGTTTCGGTTTTTACGGGAGATCAGTATGAAATTGAGTTTGGGTATTATGACCAGTTTGAAGTTTTGGCAATAATCGAGTAGTGTATGGATAGACTTATCAAATTTATAAATACAGGAAGGGGAACTTATAAATGGGCAAATAGTGTTAATGGTCAATTTCTCTATAATGTTGAAAAAAATCACTATCAGCTTTTAAGATATACAGAGGATGGCCGTCAATATGAAATAGGCCTAAGTAAAAGAAATACATCAAACTGTCCTATTATAATTAAAGGTTTTATTGCATTTCTCATAAAAAACTGGGGGAAGCCGGAGGAATTGATTTTCAAAGAGTATCAAGCAATCTGTAGAGAAAAATTCATCAAAGTAGAAGCAATAAAGCCTGGGTCAATATTCCGAGACTTAAATAAAGAGTTTATTGACTTTCATGTTAAAGATGAAATGGTAAAGTTTGATTTCACTAAGACCATTAAAGGTTTTATTGGGGAGTCTGAGTTTGGCTTACTAAGCGAATTTTATAAGTCCTATAAGAAATTCAACAACCACAATAATCCTCAAAATTACAGGAGATCATACACTAACAATACAGAATTTGATGCCAAGGAATGGGCTGTGATTTTTTACTATACCTACTATTCTCATAAAGTAGAGGGAGATACTAATCCTAGCCTAATAAGCAATTTTCTCACCAATTATAATTTGAGTCTTGGAGAATCATCTTTTTTGACAAATTTTTACGAGATTAAAAGAATGATTGAAGGACGAAATAATCAAGTTATAGGTTATTTAGAAAATGTAAAAAAGTTTTTTGCAGATAATGACGAAATACTTGCTGAGATTAATGAAGATATAAGAGACATTCAATAAATATCTTTCTGTTAATAACTTTTACATGTTTTTTATGACTCTAGCCCCTAGCTAGCCCCCTAGAGGCACTGAATCTTTACACCATAATTTTAAAATTAATAATTATGGAAAAAGATTTTTTTAGTGAATTTTTGAATAGTTTAAAACCCTTTATCAAAGGGTGGATGAAAGAAGTTATTAGCGAAGACAGACCCAAAGTCTCAGCTAACGATAGTCAGCAAGATCGGTGGTTTAACCTTGATGGGATTGTGGAATATGACCCTGTCAATAGAACCAAGCCAACTTGGTATAGTATGGTTTCTAGAGGTCAAGTTCCATTTCACAAGACTTCGGGTCGCTTAATGTTTCTAAAGTCAGAAATCGATTCTTGGCTTAAATCAGGAAAGCATAAAACCAAATCTGAGATTAAAGCTGAAGTTCACACTTATTTGGTAAACAAAAAAAGAAAGGGCAATTATGAAAAATAGAAATCATAAAAACCCTTCGCGTCGTGTACCCAACAAAGATAGGCATTTTACTGTAAATTTCATAAGAAATGAGATTGAAAAAGGAATGCAAATTCCTTTCAATGAATTTCTTCAAAACTATCCGGAGATCGAAAGGTATAACAGAGTTTTGTACTTTGTTACAACAACAAACAAAGCAGCTTGTGAAGCAGTAATGGTTCCTGTTGAGGCAGGGACAAGGTATAAGGACACTTTAGAGTCAGCAGGGAAACTTGTTTCATCAGTAGATGATTTTACTTGCCCTTATACTGGATATGAAGCGAGATTTATAAGTACCAATCCTCAGGTATTTGATGAACTCAGAAAATCAGATAGTAACCAATTAAACCTATTTGATGATGAAGTCTAATAACATAAACCCCAAATTTCTGGATCTTGGTAATGCTCAAAAGATCAAGAGTCATGTAGATGAGCTTCTTCCAAATGTCAAAAATGATGATGAGAGCAATAAACAGATTTTTTCAGCTACTGAACTGCTAAACAGGGATGTCAAAGAAATCCCTCAATTATTGGAACCCATACTGCCCAAAGTCGGGCTTTGTGGGTTTGCTGGGAGTAGCGACACAGGGAAAAGTAGTTTTTTGCGTCAATTAGCTATTTCCGTTGGTCTTGGTGAACCTAAATTCTTAGGCTTTAAACTTAATGCCGAGAACAAAAAAGCTATTTATGGGTCAAGTTGAAATTCTGGGGGAATTGATTTTTACGCAAAAATATTTGTCAATCGAAAAAGGAAAAATTTGACATCTCTGACACCTCTGAATTCAGACCTAAAATGCTTTAATTTTGCGTTAAAGG
>NZ_JABKBZ010000078.1:0-23445 GCF_013166635.1 Lentimicrobium sp. S6
TGAACTAAAAAACATGTGCCAAATTGAACATTCTAGGCACAGAAGTTTTGAAAATTTTATCTCCAATATTATCGCCGCTCTTATCGCATATTCATTCTTTGCTAAAAAACCTTCTATAAAATATGATTTGGAGAAAGACGATCAATTAGCTCTGTTTTTATAATCGAACTCGGGTTAGTAGGTATAGGAGCCGATTTTAGAGGAAACCTTTGGGGAATAGATACCAATGATGATAAACTATATTCCATCGACCCTATAACAGGAACAGCCACTGCTATTGGAGAATCTGGATATAATTTCGATTATCTTCAAGGTTGTACTTATGATAAAACCAATGATATGATGTATCATGCTGCTTTTTGGGTGAGCCCGGGTATTTATGGTGGTTTATTTACTTATGATTTAGAAACAGGTGCTGGCATAGAGCTAGAACAATTTACTTATAACGATGAAGTAACGGTGATGTCTTTTCCATGGTCTTTACCTTCACATGGTAGCATTTCTGGCTTAGTAAGTGATGCCTCAAATGGAAATCCTGTGTCCGATGTAGAAATGAAATTAGAAGCAACGGATGGTAGTGATGGTTCTTACATTATCAAGTTCACTGAAACTGATGGCTTATATTCTTATGGAATGGTTTTACCTGGAACATATAAAATTACAGCTACCAGTTCTTCTTTTGCTGTTGCAGTTGAAAATGATATTGTGATAAATGATGGAGATGAATTAGAAATCAACTTTGAGCTCAGCACTGCTAGTAATTCTGCCAGTTTTACAGTGGTAAAAATGACTGACAATACACCTATGGAAAATGTGATGGTAGAATTTGCGGGACAAGAAGCCTCTACCAATGCAAGTGGAATGGTGAACTTTGAAAACATAGCAAGTGGCACCTATGAATATACAGCTAACTATACTGGATATTACGAAGGTTTTGGCGATTTGGAAATCACAGAAGGCTCTCATGAGCAAAACATTAGCCTATATGAGCTTAATAATGTCTCCGTTGACAAAGTAATTATTGAGGAATCTACAGGAACATGGTGTGGACCTTGTGGTTCCTTATCACCAACCATTGATGAAATATATGAAAGTGGTGCTCCAGTCAATATCATTGCTTATCATGCCAGCGACCCTTATGAAAATGAATATGCTAGTGCTAGAAATGGATATTATGGAGTAGTGGCTTATCCTACCCTTACCTATATGGGACAAGAAGCTACAGTTGGTGTTGTCGGCGAGACCGAAATACTTAACATCATTAACTCTTATTCAAGTCAAGAAACTCCCGTGGAAATCAGCCTAAACAATCTTCAAGTTGATATGATGGCAAACACCGTAAATGGAAGTGCAAACATTAAAAACTTTGGGCCGGTAAACTCTGATCATATGCGTTTACATTTGGTATTAGTAGAAAACCACATTCCCGAAGAATGGCAAGGAAACCCAGAGTTAAACTTTGTAGAAAGAACCATGTTCCCGGATGAAAATGGTACGGAACTCGACTTTACTGCTGTTGGCGAAAATGAATATGAATTCTATTTAACTTTAGATGATATCTTAGACTTTGAACACTGTACTATTATAGCCTTTGTGCAAGATAACTTAACTAAGAAGATTTATAATGGAACTTCTATAGATTGTAGTTTAATCACTGGCATTAACGATGTAGAATCTAATTCCATCCTTCTTCTTCCAAACCCAGCAACCGATGTAGTTTCCATAAAATCAGATGAAGCCATCAATTCTATAAAGGTTTATAATAATACTGGTCAATTAATGATAAGGAAAAGTGATTGCAATACCATGACCACTCCATTGAAGATTAATGAGCTAACTGATGGAGTCTATTTTATTAAAATAGCAACTGATAATAAAGAGTATACAGAAAAATTGATTAAAAGATAATTATAAGGATAGAGTTAATAAATTGATTTAGCATAGTAGGGATGGTTTTAATAAGCTATCCCTACTTTTTTGTCATCATTTTACTAAAAACCACCATCCTTATTATGAATTTTGCACTGTGAATTAGTTTATGATATCTTGACATTTCTTCAATCATTTCTGTCAAAAAAAAGACTATTTTCGAGAGCTAATAAGGCACTAGGGAATACGAAAATCAATTTAGGAATTCATTTCTGTTTCTAATATCGAAGTATTTTCAACTTGCAATGACGAAACGGATAAAACATGGATTTCAAAAATAAAACCATCTGGATAACGGGTGCTAGTTCAGGCATGGGCAAAGCAACAGCTATTGCTCTATCTAACAGAGGTTTAAAAATCATCATTTCAGACCGAGATCTAAAAGGATTAAAAGAAACTGCTCAAGAAATTGAAAATAATGGCAGTAAAGTTCGGATGCTTAGTTTAGACATGTCTGACCAAGAACAAATTCTCCAAAGTGCTCAACAGATTATTTCTGAAGGAGAAGTCATTCATGGTTTATATCAGTTCGCAGGAATAAGTCAACGATCATTAACCGTGGAAACACCCATTGAAAACGACCGGAAAATAATGGAAGTGAATTTTTTTGGTGTCATTACCTTGGCAAAAGCAATACTTCCACATATGATAAAAAATGGAGGAGGGCAAATGGCTGTAGCATCAAGTTTAGTCGGTAAATTTGGCTTTCCTTATCGCTCTGCCTATTCTGCTTCAAAACATGCTTTGCACGGCTTCTTCGAAAGTATTCTGGCTGAAAACTATGACAAAGGCATTCGAATATCGATGATAATGGGTGGAAGAATACAAACCAATATTTCCAAATTTGCACTCAACAAAGAAGGTAAAGAGCATGGGAAGATGGATGATGGTCAAGCCAATGGTATTAGCCCCGAAAAAGCAGCTAAACAAATTATAAAAGGGATTAGAAAAGAAAAATATGAGATTCCTGTTGGGGGAAAAGAGCTGAACATGCTTAAAATAAAAAGGTTTTTACCAGGTCTAGCTTTTAAACTAGCCCGAAGTATAAAACCGATGTAGACTTAGAATTTTAAACAAATAAACGACAATTAACACCTTGAAGAAATAGATTATATGTCAAAAAGAATCAACGGAATTCAACAGTTAGGAGTGGGAGTATTGAATGTTCAAGAGGGTTTCCGTTGGTATCGGGAAAAATTCGGAATGGATATTAAAATGTTTGAAGAAGCAGCTATTGCAGAACTTATGCTTCCTCATACCCAAAACAAAACCCGCGAGCGTCATGCCATCTTAGCACTCAATATGCAAGGTGGAGGGGGGTTCGAAATTTGGCAGCATACCGGCAAAAAGCCCAGTCCTCAAACTTTCGAAATTCAATTAGGCGATTTAGGGATTTGTGTGGGTAAACTAAAGTCATCAAACCTTGGAGAGACCTACCAGAAATATAAAGAACAAAACATAAAACTGATTACTGATATTTCTAAATCACCTACTGGCGCTCGCCATTTCTATATAAAAGATGACTATAATAATCTTTGGGAAATAGTAGAGGATTCACATTTATTTCAGAAAGATGGGAAAGTGAATGGTGGTATTTTCGGAGTTGTAATTGGTACCAAAAACATAGACGATAGCCTGAATGTATATCGCGATATTTTAAACTATACTGAGGTCATATTTGATGGTAATGGGTTATTTGAAGATTGGCAAGGGGTTCCTGGTTCAAAGAATTCATCCCGACGAATTATACTCGCACATCCCCAAAATCGTAATGGTAGTTTTTCTCCCCTTTTAGGGCCTTCACAAATAGAATTAGTTGAAGTAAAAGATAGAGAACCAAAGGGTGTTTTTGATGGCAGAATCTGGGGTGATCCAGGCTTTATTCATCTTTGCTTCGATATTAATGGCATGGATGAACTTCGTGAGGAGGTAAAGCAAAAAGGATTTCCTTTTACCGTTGATAGCGCGAAAGCCATGGATTCATTCGATATGGGTGAAGCCGCAGGAAATTTCTCTTATATACAAGCTCCCGAAGGAACTTTGATTGAATTTGTGGAAACACATAAGATACCGCTGATCAAAAAAATAGGCTGGTATTTGAACTTAAAAAAGAGAGGCGAAAAACCACTACCTAACTACATGTTCAAAGCCTTTAAATTCATGAGAGTAAAATCTTAAATTTATATCTTTGTGATACCAATTTTGAGATGATGTTAGCGTTAAATAATTTTAGAGTATTTAAGATTTATCAAGACGAAATATTTTTACATAGCCTTAGCTATGGTAAAATAAATGAAATTATAACCCTTATTTCATTTTAATATTGGTATGATGTTAGATTTCGAAGTTTCATGCGTCTAAAAAGGAAATGGAATAAATAAATCATGCTTCCTCAAAGAATACCATATCATCTTTCGCTAAGTATAATATTAGGCTTAACTCTGATATCCAATATTTTATTGGCTCAAAGAACCGAATTGGATTACTTTGAGGCTACTGAAAATCAAGATGAAGTATTACTTAAATGGGCCATCTCCAAAGGAAGCACCTGTAATGGAATTACGATAACTCACTCGTCCGACTCTCTTTACTTCTCGCCTATAGGACGAATAGAAGGTGTTTGCGGAGATGCAGATACTCCTCAACCCTATAGTTTTGTTGATTTGAATCCTCTAAAAAACCAAAAAAACTATTATAAGCTAGAACTCGGAACCAGCTCTTTTTCTGAAGTGATCTCTATCACATTGGTTAACAAAAATGAGGAGGGTTACCAAATAAGACCCCAACCTATTCATTCAGAAGCCAATATATATTTTGACAATCCCGATTTTAATACTGCCCAATTACATATTTATAATTTCAATGGCCAATTGATTTATCAAAGTCAAAGCAGAGAGAATTATTTTGAAATCAATAGTGCTCCATGGTCGTCAGGGCTTCTATTCTTTTCTATTTTATTAGATGATAAAGAAATAAAAGGCAAATTATTAATTGCTCATTAAAAGAGCTAATCGGATTTATACTATTTTTACTCCAGTATATAATCTCCGAAATCATGAACTGTATCCGCACATGCGCCCTACTCCTGTATACTCTTATCCTTCCTGTGATTTCCATAGCTCAAGTAAGAGAAGTGAAGGAATTAAAAACGAATTGGAAGTTTCAAAAAGGACCAGAAAAATCAGCCTATCAAATTGATTTCAATGATTCAGATTGGGAAACTGTTCAAGTTCCTCACGATTGGGCCATTTATGGTCCATTCGATAAGGAAATTGACAAACAAACGGTGGCCATCATACAAAATGGTGAGGAGAAAGCCTCAGAGAAAACAGGAAGAACAGGCGCATTACCCTATATAGGAGAAGCTTGGTATAGAACCCATTTTGATATTCCTAAGCTTCATAAAAACCAAAAAGTATTGCTCCTGTTTGAAGGCGCAATGAGCGAACCTAAAATCTTTTTAAATGGTGAAAAAGTAGGAGAATGGGGATATGGCTATAGTTATTTCTACTTCGATATTACTGATGAACTCCTTTCAAACCAAGAAAACACTTTAGCTGTTCATCTTCAAAACAGAGGCCTTTCTTCACGCTGGTATCCTGGTGCTGGACTTTATAGAAATGTTTCTCTTATTATCAAAAACCAAGAAAGCATAGAACAGTGGGGAAGCTTTATCACTACACCCAAAATAAGTTCCGAAAAAGCCTCCGTAAATATCAAAACCAAAACCCATGGGGAGAATAATAGCTTATTAACGACCATCTATAATTCCAAGGGAAAAGAAATAACTTCTATTGCTTCTAAAGGTTTAAACACTGAAGAATTTGAGCAAGAACTGTTTATCCCCACCCCACAACTTTGGAGTCCAGAGAATCCTTATCTATACACTGCTCATACTCAACTATTCAAGGAAGAACAATTATTAGACGAAATAAAAACGAAATTTGGCATTAGAGAAATAAAATATGAAGCCCATAAAGGCTTTAGTCTAAATGGTGAGGTAAGAAAATTCAAAGGCATTTGTTTGCATCATGATTTGGGTCCCTTGGGAGCAGCCATTAATAAATCGGCATTAAGGAGGCAATTACAAATATTGAAAGATATGGGTGTCAATGCCGTGAGGAGCTCTCATAATATGCCATCATTGGAACAATTAGAGCTTTGCGATGAAATGGGATTGATGTTTTTGGCAGAAAGCTTTGACGAGTGGGCAGTGGCTAAAGTAGACAGTGGATATCATAGATTCTTTGAGGAATATGCAGAAAAAGATATTGTGAACTTAGTGAGGGCCACCCGTAATCACCCTTGTATTGTCATGTGGAGCTCGGGCAATGAAGTGCCAGACCAATGGGGAAAAGAAGGAGTAAAAAGAGCCCAGTTTTTACAAGATGTATTTCACCGAGAAGACCCCACAAGACCTGTTACAGTTGGGATGGACCAAGTGAAAGCTACTATGGAATCAGGCTTTGGAGCACTATTAGATATTCCTGGACTAAACTATAGAGTCCATCTTTACGAGGAAGCTTATGAAACCTTTCCTCAAGGTTTTATTCTGGGTTCAGAAACGGCATCCACTGTAAGTTCTAGAGGAATCTATAAATTTCCAGTGGAGAAAGCCATGATGAAAAAGTATGATGATTCTCAATCCTCCTCCTACGATTTGGAATATTGTAGCTGGTCTAATTTACCCGATGATGATTTTGTATTACAAGACGATAAACCTTGGGTGATTGGAGAATTTGTGTGGACGGGTTTTGATTATCTGGGCGAACCCACACCCTACGATCAGGCATGGCCATCACGCTCCTCCTATTTCGGAATATGTGATTTAGCAGGACTCCCCAAAGACAGGTATTTCCTGTATAAAAGCCGCTGGAATACAGAGGAGGAAACCTTACATATTCTTCCACATTGGAATTGGGAAGGCAGAGAAGGCGAAACCACTCCTGTATTTGTTTATACCAGCTATGATAGCGCTGAGCTTTTTGTGAATGGAAAAAGCATGGGTATACAGAAAAAACATGAGCAAACACCTCAAAACCGCTACCGTCTGATGTGGATGGATGTAAAATACCAGCCAGGCACACTAAAAGTAATCGCTTTTAATGAAAATGGAGAGGAGGCTGCTGTAAAAGAAATTCACACTGCAGGTGCGGCCCAACAAATTCTTTTGGAGACTGATAGAAGCAGCTTAAGAGCCAATGGTGAAGACTTAGCTTTTGTCACCGTTTCGTTAGTTGACAAGCATGGGAATCCATGTCCCACAGCCACCAATGCACTTTCATTTACAGTACAAGGAAAAGGAAGTTTCAGAGCGGTTTGTAATGGAGATGCCACTTCTTTGGAGCTTTTCCATTTGCCAAACATGAAATTATTTAGTGGGAAATTGGTGGTTTTAGTTCAATCTAGTCATGAAGAAGGAGAAATGAAACTCATTGTAGAAGGAGAAGGATTGCAAAAGGCCTCCATTCGTTTAACAAGCACAAAAAAGCATTAACCAAGGCGTACATCTTCCTTTATTTTAAGATTTTAAGCTCACAAAAGGAAGGACGAATCCTTTCTTTTCCTATATTTGGAAAGCATAAACACAAGCCTTCATGAAACAAAGTATACTCCTTTTATTATTGATTTCTTTTATAACTATTGGTATTTCTAGACCTATAGAAAAAGCAGACAGTCTTATTCAAATCACCCAAAACAGCACCAATCCATTAGAGGTTTTAAAAGCCTATATGGCATGGGATGAATTGGTATATGCCAAATATCCAGACTCCTCTATTTATTTAAATAGCACAGTTGTGGAGATGGCAGAAAAATATCTTAAAAGCATTTCTGACAGTAATATAGTCATAGAGATAAAAAGAGAAATGGCTTCTGCTTTAAATAATTTGGGGAGCACCTATAATCAGCAAGGAAATTATACTGAAGCTTTGAATTTCCATTCTAGGAGTTTAGCCATTAAGAAAGAAATTGGGAATAAGCAAGGAATGGCAACTTCATTAAATAATATTGGCTATGTATACCTATTGCAAGTGAATACGGCAAAGGCATTAGATTATTTTCATCAAAGTTTAAAAATACGTGAAGAAATAGGCGACAAAAGAGGTGAGGCAGGTTCTTTGATTAATCTAGGGACCATGTATTATCACCAAGAAGAAATGGTGAAAGCTCTTGATTTTTACTTTAAGAGCATAGAAATACTAGAAGATATAGATGATCAGAGAAGGATTGCTTATGCTTATATCAATATCGGTCATATTCTAAGCACACAAAGAAAACCAGATGAAGCCATCGTGTATTTTAATAAATGCCTAAAAATCTATGAAAGCATTCAATATCCCATGGGGGTGGCAGATGTATATAATAATTTGGGAGGAATTAGCTTACAATTAAAGAAGCCCACCTTAGCCTTAAAACAGTTTGATGAGGCCTTGCATCTATATCGGCAAATCAATAGTAAAAAAGGTATAGCAAGCAGTCAGAATAATATGGCCAAAACCTATTTGCAATTGAATAATTACAAAATGGCCATAAAACTTGCCAAGCAATCACTAGCCATTGGAAAGGCATCAGATATTAATCTTGAAATTAAAAATGCGGCACAAACCCTCTATCAAGCCTATGAAGCCCAAGGAAATAATAGTCAGGCTTATGATATGTTCCAATTATATATCAGTACAAGAGATACCATACTCAGCGAAGAAAACCAGAAGCAAGCCATTAGACAAGAATTTAAATATGCCTACGAAAAGCAAGCCACCGCAGATAGCATACAAATGATGGAAGCCAAAAAAGTAACCGATGCTCAGATAGCTGCACAAAAAGCTGAAATAAAACAAGAACGTACTCAACGATTTGCGCTATATGGAGGTGTTTTTATGCTGATTCTTTTTGGAGGATTCATTTATAATAGACTCCGCATTACTCGTCAACAAAATATACTCATCGAACAAAAAAAGAAAGAAGTAGAAGAGAAAAATAAAGAAATACTCGATTCTATTAATTATGCCAAACGTATTCAAAAGGCCATCCTCCCGCCTGATCATATCGTTGACGAATATCTAAAAGATGCATTTATCCTCTATAAACCGAAAGATATAGTAGCTGGTGATTTCTATTGGATGGAAAAGAAAGATGATTTGATACTATTTGCCGCGGCAGATTGCACCGGTCATGGTGTTCCGGGGGCCATGGTTTCTGTGGTTTGTCATAATGGCTTAAATAGAGCGGTAAAGGAGTTTTCATTATCAAAGCCAGGGGAGGTTTTAGACAAAACCAGAGATATTATTGTTCAGGAGTTTGAGAAGTCAGACGAGGAAGTACAAGATGGAATGGATATTGCTTTATGCAGCTTAAAAGGAAATCAATTGCAATATGCAGGCGCTCATAATCCATTATGGATCATCAGAAATGGAGAAATCATAGAGACCAAAGCCACCAAACAACCTATCGGGAAATATGATAATCCCAAACCCTATCAAACCCATAGCTTTGAATTAGAAAAAGAAGATGTGCTTTACATTTTCAGTGATGGCTATGTAGACCAATTTGGAGGAGAGAAAGGCAAAAAACTTAAAGCCAAAGCATTCAAGAAGATGCTATTAGACATCCAAGGACTTTCTATGTCGGAACAAAAGATTCACCTTGACCAAGCCTTTGAAAGCTGGCGAGGAGACTTGGACCAAATTGATGATGTTTGTGTGATTGGGGTGAAGATTAACTAAACTACTATGGTCTGAATTACCATAAATTTTATTACGATTGAAATTCGTTCTAAAAATTACCAAATATGGCTGGAAGACAGAAGATAGAAGCCTGAAGTAAATTTACTTCTAGCTTCGGGCTCCCTGCTTCGAACCATAAAATTCGTAGAAGCTGAAACACTAAAGTACATAGTTTTAACAACTATAAAACCATATTACTTTATTACTATTTCAACAATAATAAAGTCTCATCACAATATTTAAAATGAGTACAAAACCACGGCTAGTGCGGATTTGCAATCCGTACGGTCAAAATTAGCTTTTTTGTTATTGTTTCTGCACAGAAAAAATTTACGCGCTAGCTTTTGATATTAAAACTATAACAATTTGAAAGGTTTGTCCTGAAAATATAAACTTTGAACTTCCAAACATTGAACATTCTATTTTATAGCTTTAGCAAAAGCCTTTTCTCCTCCAACAATAGGAATGGTGATACTTGTTCCATCTAGATCAATAGTAAGCTTAGTTCCTGGTTCAGGAAGCAGTGTAAAATCTCTATCGCTTGCAAAAATCATCAGACCAATTTGTTGTCCTGCAGGAATAATTTGATCATCGGGCTGCATTTCGAAAGTCATCTCGTAAAACTCACCCGGCTTTAAGGGCTCACTTTCTCTTAAGGATTTGTGATTTTGCAAATCTGCCCATCCTCTAGTGATGATATTATCGGTAATCTTAGCTCTTCTGCTCTTATTCCAAGGCAAAGAAACCAGATAGACAGAAAGGTTTACAGCAGGTTTATTACTTGCAGCTTTTATGGTGATGGTAGAGATTCCGGAAATATGAATATCCTCTTTAAGGATAGGGCTGACATATATTAAACGATGTTCTGTTTCTTCCGCTTGTGCCAATGCCTCTCCTGAAAATGAATAATTATCAGTTAAAGTCTCTTGACCTTGATTCTGCATTTTTGAAGTCATTAGGCTTCCTTGCTTAGGAGCTCCTTTCCCTAAATAAAAAGTCACTGGACTGGCCTCTGGATTAGGATAGTTTTCATAAGCTGTAGGTTCATCTTGCTTGTCGTTCTCACGCACTATCCATGCTTTGGCATCCTCTTCTACTCCATTTTCTACCCCATGTAGATAACGGGTAAACCAACGATTCATCATCGTCATTGGAGGAGGTCCACCATGTCCATTTTGGTGATAATATATCTGTGAAGGAATCCCCATCTTTTGAGCCTCCTCATAAATTCTATAGCTATGTTCTGGCATCACATTCCAATCGTTAAAACCATGAGACATCAATAAAGCGGCCTTCATAGGTTCCATATCATTTAGATAATCCCTACCAGCCCAAAAATCATTATAATCACCAGTCACTCTATCCATTCCCTCTTTCATCTCGCCATCACGAATCACCTTATTGCTATAAGCTCTTTTCGACTCGTCGCCACTGTGAATAAAGTCATAAAGCACATCGATATCCTCCCCTAAATAACCACCCGGAGATCGCACCAAACCATTGGAACGATAATAATGATAATAAGAAGTGTTTGGAGCTATGGGAATAATAGCTTCTAATCCTTCAACTCCAGTTGTGGCAGCAGCCAAAGGAATGGTACCATTATAAGAAGTACCTGTCATTCCCACTTTACCAGTTGACCAATAAGCTTCTACTTTTTCATCGCCTGTTCTAGTGGTAAAACCATCGGCTCTTCCACATAACCAATCAATAACGGCCTTAGGTGCTAAAGATTCATTATCACCACCAACAGTAGGAGAACCATCGGACAATCCAGTTCCAGGAGAAGAAGAATGAACGATAATATATCCTCGAGGTAGCCAGGTTTTAATATGCGATTTTGAAATGATAGGTCTTTTATTTCTACGTTTAATCTCAGGTGGATGAACGAGTTGAGGAGAAGGCTGATTGAGCTCCTGATGTACATTATAGAGATAGTCGGACGAGCCAGAACCCATTCCGTCAAAATAGGGACTAGAAATATAAATGACTGGAAGTTTCAAGCCTTCATATTCAGTTTGCCCCGGACGAGTCACATCCACATGCATACGATCTAGTTTCCCATCACCATCGGTATCGAACTCCGTTTCTACCCAAAGATCATGTCTAATCCATCGATCAGCATCCTCAAATTCCGGAACTATTTGCGCTTCGCCATCTTTAAAAATGGGACCCACTTTGTTTTCATCCTGCGCCATGATTGAGGAATGAAATAAGATGAAGAAAAGAAGTCCAAGACTTAAACAGAAACTGATTTTACTTTTTACCATGATTAATATTTTCGACTAAGATATAAAAAATATTAGGCTCAAGGACCAAGTTTAGAATCACTATAATTTTCAGCTCTATGGATATCATGATGCACAAAGTATTTCTTTTTATACTATCTTTATCAAGAAATAAAGAGAGATAACGTGAAACACCTTCTGAGAAAAAACCAATCATTTGCCATCTTCTTACTTTTCCTATTTATAACAAACATCCAGGCTCAAGAGCAGAGGATAATAGACTCTTTACATACTATAAATGCTACTGAAGACAGCCCTGAAAAATTAGTCGACAATTATAATCTAATCGCTTATTCTTATGGAAACATCAGTACAGATAGCTCCCTAAAATACAGCAGATTGGCAAGAGACTTGGCTCAAAGCAGACAATATAATCATGGCCTCGCCGTTTCCTATTCCTATATAGCCAGAGCAAGCATGCAGCATGGCTATTTATTAGATGCTATTACTAATTTCAAACTTTCTTTACCTATTTATTGGGAAGAAGAAGACTCTCTAAATATCTTGGATACCTACCGAGGTTTGAGCTATGTATATTCTTATGGGAAAAACCAAAAACAAAGCTTGATCTATAATTTAAAATCATTGGATATTGCACTTCCTTTGAAAGACTCAGTTAGCTTATCAACAATCTACAATAACCTAGGCGCTATATACATGCATCTTAGAAACTATGAAGCTTCTGTTTCTAACTTTCAAAAATCTATTGATATTATGCCTGAAAATGCTCCAATTACAGATGTAATTCCAACCTATTCAAACATAGCGGTAGTTCAAGTAGAACACAAAAGGTTTGAGGAAGCTAATAAAAACTTTAATTATGTGAAATCTCATCTTCATAAATTTCTCAGTTCTTATATGAAGGCATACTTATTCACCTCAATATCTACCTATTACACAGAAACAGAAAAGTTTGATTCTGCATTCATGTATCTTGACAGTGCCAAACAAATCATAGATACCAATCATTATATACAAATAGAATCAAGGTATTACCGTAGGCTTGGTGAGCTTTACCTAAAGCAAAACAAGTATAAAAAAAGCTTAGCGTATTTTGATAAATGCATTGCCTTATCAAAATCCATAGAAATGAATGAAGAGTTTTCAGCAATCTATAGAAAGAAATCAGAAGCTTATTCTAAAATTGGAGACCATACCAAAGCTTTTGAGTCTTTACAATTGGCCAATCAATCTCTGGATTCTTTAAATCATAATAATATTGCCAACCTGCTCAGTGAATACGAAATAGAGCAACAGATTAAAGATGAGTTGAAGCGAAAAAGGCTAGAAAAAGAGCTCTTAGAGCAGAAACTTGAAAACGAAAATATTAGAGCAAAAAGTAAGCTAAGGATGGCCATTGGCGGTATTATTTTGCTCATTTTAATCTTTGTGATTGGAATATTCTATTTCTTAAGGGTTAGAAAAAATAATGCCCTTTTAAAATCTCAGCACAAACTAATAGAGGAACAAAAATCTCAGTTAGAAGAAAACATTGAGAAGCTAGAACTCAATGAACAAAATCTAAAAGTTTTAAATGCCACTAAAGACAAATTTTTCTCCATTATTGCCCACGATCTCAAAAGTCCTTTTACTGCCATTATAGGCTTTACCGATGAACTCAAAAATAATTATAAAGAATATAGCGACCCGGAAAGAATGAATATGCTTCATATCATCGCCAACAATTCGCAGCTTACCTTTAAACTATTAGAAAACCTATTGGCCTGGGCCAATTCTCAAAGTGGTCATCTGAATTTAAATAAGAGAAAATTGGAATTGGAGCCATTGGTTAAGGAAAGCATCTCTGCCTATTTGGGAGCTGCTGCATTAAAAGAAATTGATGTTGAAACAAGTATTGAGGAGGCTGATATTTGGGGGGATAAGGAAACCATAAAGATTATCATCTCCAACTTATTTAATAATGCGACCAAGTATTGCCATCAAAAAGGGGAAATAAATATATACAGCAAGCTGAAGAAAGGCCATATCGAAATACACTTTAAAGATTCCGGCATTGGTATGAGTCAAGACATTATGGATGGTCTATTTAAAATGGAGAAAAACGTTCAACGCATGGGAACATCTGATGAAAAAGGAACGGGATTAGGCTTGATTTTATGCCAAGAATTTATCCATAAAAACAATGGCGATATTGGAGTAAAAAGTACTGAGGGAGAAGGTAGTGAGTTTTGTATTTCTTTGCCTTTGTATATGTCTTAAATGGTAGTCATCCCGAATAAACTACAATACCAACATTACTCCGAAATTAACATTATAATTTCATTTATTTCAGCTTTATCATCGTAAAAAACATCTGGTAAGATGGTATTTCAATCCAATCGCTTTTGCCATTTCACGCAAAGAAAACGCAAAGGGAAAACATACAAAGTCCGCAAAAGGGATTGTATATTAAAATTCGATATCATTTGCTTAGATGGAATTGTATTCCATCGCTCTATTAATATTATGGATTGCTATAATCTTCATTTTATACTTTTCAAAAAACGAAGGAGCTCTTCAAAAAAACTCAATATTGAACTTGGAAAGGTCGAAGCTGTCGGGCTGCGATTTGGAGTCGCGCCCCGACTGGCTGCCTCTTTTTTTATTGAACAATTAATTTCCCTCTATAAACCTCCCCGCCAATCTCCCCTTCATAAAAATAAACACCACTGGCAATGCCACTACATTCCCAAATGAGGTTGCCTTGGTTGGGTTCAATATTTAATGTTGCAATGACTTTGCCATAGATGTCTTTTATTTGGATTTGGCTTTGTTTATTGATGTTGGGCAGCTCAAAAGTAATTTGATTAGTGGCAGGGTTTGGATAAAGATACAAGGATTTCTTATTGATTTCGTCTATGCCAACACATGCTCGTACAACTATGTTTTTAGGTTCTGAATACTCCGATTCTCCACAACTACTGGTGCTTCTCACACTCAATGTTGCTTGTCCTTCATAATCTGTATTCCAATGGATAAGGACAGTATCGTTTTTATTGGTGAGCTCTCCTGCTTCTAGTGGTTCTAATAACCATACGGCCTCCTCATATTGTGGGTTGGTTATATGTGTGGTATAAATGGTTTTAGTATAGCTTAATGTACAAATGGTATCTTGGCCTATGGGCTGGCTTGGTATTGTGGGTGGGTTTTGGTTACAATCTAGGAGCGAGAAAAACCAGATATCTTCATTGGCATAAGGGTAGTGAAAATCGCATGTGATATCAAAATCATCATTTCCCTTAGTTGCTGAAGCAGAAATAATAAAATGACCTTCATCTATTTTTAACACTCCTCCTGGTATTTGATCTCCCCAGGCTCCAATACACTTTTGATACTGAATTTCACCTAAACTATCTATTACTACATACCAAATATCATACCAACAATAGTTAGCTTGGCCACAGTGATTACCTGAAACATCACCATTGTATGATTTTGTACTACCGAGGAAAGTATAATTTCCATTTTCTTCATTTTTGAATAAAGCATAAGGGTTATCATGATCTCCTCCGCCGTAGGTTTTGGAATTGGTTATATTACCCAGTTTATCTATTTGAAAAAACCAAATATCTGATTTATAAAAATTATAGCCCACATCACCATCATTACTATTACTTGTAGCTAATATGGTATAACCATTATCCTCTTCAATAAGTTCTCTACCATTATCAAAATCAGACCCTCCATAGCAATTTTCCCACTCGATTTCTCTCTCCGAATTTAGCTTAATCATCCAAATATCATTATAATATGTATCTCCAGCATTATTATGGTCACATATACAACCTCCGTTTAAGCCCCTGCACGAACCTAATATTAAATAACCTCCATCGGATGTTTGCAAAAGATCAAAACCATAATTAGGTCCATTTCCACCAAATACATCACTCCAAAGTAATTCGCCCTCGCTACTTACTTTGTAAAACCAAATATAACTTGAACCATCGGGATTTTCGTAGTTTAAATCTCCATCGCTTGAAGAAGTTCTTGAAAGCACCAATATATCTCCTTCTGGCGTTAATTGAATATTTGCCAATCTCTCAATATTACTACCTCCAAAAGTCTTTTCCCAAATTATCTCACCATCAGTATTGAGTTTAACTAACCAATGATCACCATACCCCTGGTTTCCTGATTCAACATCTCCATCAGTTGAATATGAACGACCAATGAAGTAACAAGTGCTATCATTACTCTTTATTAATGCATCAAGCCGGTCAGAATCACTACCGCCAAATGTTTTTTCCCAAATTAAATTCCCATAAAGATCTGTTTTTATTACCCAGATATCATCAGGACCATGATTTCCTCCTGCAACATCACCATCATCTGAACCAGTTGTACCGCCAATTAAATATCCAGCACTAATTTTTATTATTGAATTACTATAATTTCCAGTAATATCATTTTCAGTTCCTCCAAAACAGTTTTGCCATTGGATTTCAACTTCTTGAGCATAAATGGAATTAAATGAGAGTAGAGTCAAAATTATTATTAGTTTTCTCATGGTTCTTTCATGTTTTATTTGATAATTAGTTTCCCTCGATAAACCTCCCCACCAATCTCACCCTCATAAAAATAAACACCACTGGCAAAAGCACCGCATTCCCAAATAAGCTGGCTTTGGTTGGGTTTTATATTTAATGTGGCGATGAGCTTGCCGTAGATATCTTTGATTTGGACTTGGCTTTGTTTTTTGATGTTTGGTAGCTCAAAGGTGATTTGATTGGTAGCTGGATTGGGATAGAGAAATAAGGATTTCTTATTGATTTCTCCTAAACCTAGGCAAATTTCTACTTCAATTAATTTGGCTTGTGTATAAGCTGATTCTCCGCAGTTACTAATGCTTCTAACACTCAATGCTGCTTGTCCTTCGAATGTGCTATTCCATTCAATAATAACAGAATCTTGCAAATTAGTTAGTGCTCCTGCTTCTGCGGGTTCTAATAACCATTGAGCCTCCTCGTATTGGGGGTTTATTATTTGTGTGGTATATGTATATTGACTCGAATTATTGCTACAAACAGAATCTTCTCCTTCTATTTCTGAGGGTGTATCTGGTTGAAAAAACTCACAATCTACGGCCTCAAAAAACCAGATATCATAGGATTCTGATTCATAACCTCCCCAAACCTCTCCATCTGTTGGAGCTTCAGGGTTATCGGGGTCTGCTTGCCTTGAAAAGCCAGTTCCTGCTATAAGATAATGAGAATCTGATTTTTTTATCACAGCTCTGGAAAGTCTTGTTTGACTTGCATTCCCGAAACATCTTTGATCTAATAGCTCTCCTTCGGAACTCAGCTTAAGCATCCAGATATCAGAATTAATATTGTGCGGATATAATAAAGTATGGTGTTTACCTACCACATCTCCATTATTAGGTGAGTTTGTGGTTCCAAAAACGGTAAAGCTCCCATCTTCATTTGCAAATACCTTACTACTATGTTCCCATTCATCTCCACCTAAAGCTATATCCCAAAGTATATTGCCCATACTGTCAATTCTTACTACCCAAATATCATCCTGATCGGGAACATCCGGAAAATCAAATCCATGTACATCGCCATCAGATGATTTGGTGGAGCCATTGAGAATGTACCCTCCATCATCCAGTTGAGCAAGACCATATCCTCCTGCATCAAAATTACTTCCACCTATAAGTTTTTGCCATTCAATATTTAATTGGGCATCTAATTTCAAAAGCCATACATCGTGCCAACCTCTTGGTTCTGAATTCACAACACCGTCGTTTGCACCGGCACGTGCTGCTGTAAAAAAGCCTCCATCATCTGTTTGTATCAGACTGAAAATATTATCAGATTGCGAACTTCCAAAAACACGACTTTTTACAATTTCACCTTGGGGTGTTATCTCCCAAATCCAAATATCTAAATAACCATAATTAATATTTACATCATTATCTGATGAAAATGTTGGTCCATAAGCCAAAATATTCCCATTTTCAAGATATAATAAATAGGCTCCATAATCTGTCATGCTGCCGCCATAGGTTTGTTCCCAAACAACCTGACCAGAAGTATCTATTTTAACTACCCAAAAATCATGACCTCCCATATTTCCTGATTGTATATCTCCATCGTCAGAATATGTGCCTGCACCCAAATAAATCATTCCTAAATCATCTGATGCAATTGACGCAGGGGTTTCATCCAATGATCCACCGTAGTTTTTCTGCCAAATATATTCACCATCAATATTAGTTTTTGTTACTAATAAATCATTGTGATGTTCATCGTACCCAGGGCCAGTTATCATTCTTGTTCTGCTTAAAATATAAATGGCATCTTGTGTTTCAACAATATCTTGAACTACATCTTCTTCAGATGTACCATAAATAGATTGCCAAATAATATCTCTAGGTAATTGAGAATAAATAAAATATGGAAAGATTGAACATAGTAATAAGAGGACTAATGATTTCATAATTATGTTGTTAAAAAAGAATGCGCTTATAATATAAGCACATTCTTTAAGATTAATTATTGAATAATTAATGTTTCACTTAGTTGATAATCTCCTGCTTGGATTTTAATAAGATAAGTTCCATTCGGATGATTTCTAATATCAAAAGTAATTTGTCCTTGAACTCCATCAATATTTTCAGTATGTAGAGTTTTACCTTCAACATTTATCAGTTGTAGCATAGCTTTTTCTATCCCAATAGGTAATGTATAGTCTATTGATGTATAAATAGTTGCTGGGTTTGGTTTTATATCCATACTTAAACCCATGGCCTTTGCAAAATCATCTTGTGAATAATAAAATGATGATGTGCTAGCTTTATTTTGATTAATAGGGCTAATACAATCACAGTAGTTATCGCCATAAACAAAGCTTAATATATTCTGGGCGCCATATTTAGCTTCGCCATTACTATTTTCAGCTAAGTCTATCAATTGAGATTTTTCAGTACTATTTAGCATAAAAACATTTCTATCCTGTTGTTTTAATGCTACTTGCAAATTAAGTAGCTCCTTATAATCATTAAACTCCTGTAGTTTTTCACCTTGTAGGTTATACAAATTCGGAATTAGATTTAATAGGTTATTAGCTGCGGTATAATTATCTTCATAAAGGTATGTTCCAACAATTTGCTTATCTGCTTCAATATTTCCCATATTTCCCAACCAATTTCTCAGTTCCACAATATTTAATTCCTCTTCGTTTTTAATGGAGCGAATTATTGTTTGAGCTGCTTTAGTTTTATTCACAAAAGATTTGGTTTTTTGACCAATTAAGGCAGTTTTAGCACTTACACCTGTTGACATTTGTTTTAATACATTAATCATATAATCAGGCAAGGGTTGCTCTTTATTCTCAAGGTGTTCCATTAAATCTGTTTTACGTAATTCATCGGGGTTGGCTGAAAGGATCTCAAATAATACAGACTCCGGTAAAACATCCGTTTTATCGGTAGCTTCGATTAATACTTCTTTTGATAGATAAGGCGACATTCCTAATAAATTAGCACGCAATTCCCAAGTATCGGTGGCTTGTGCAGAAGCTATACTTAAACTGGTTGTTTCCGTACTACCACCATCTTTTAATTCTTCTAGAAGAATATTTACGGCTTCATAATCCTGATAATTACTATAGAAATCTTGTTCCACTTCTAATTTCTCAATATCAGTTAATATCAACTTGGTTTCTAAACCGGTTCCTCCACCACTTCCAAAATTAGATAAGCATTCATTTTCATTAGTCACTTCAATGGGAGTAACATAATTAGAATAATACTCTAATTCTTCATAAGGTTCATCAACCCAATAATAGTTTACTTCTTGTGTAAAGTTATTTTGAATTTGAGGGTTGGTAATTGAAAACTTGTTACCCGCCGCTTCTTGAAGGCTTCCAACATGTCCGGTAATCATAGAGTTCTCAGCAATAAAAATATCAATAGTATTGTTTGTGTTTTCATTACAAAGATATGTTACACCATGTTCATCAACTAAATGATTTAACCTATTCCATAATTCTGCTTGGTTTCCAGCAGTAAGGCCATTAAATATATTTTTATAAATGTCATCAGATTCAGAAGGACATTCATAAACCAAAACACCAACCACATCACCACCAGTGGTTCCTTGCATCTTACTAAAAGTATTTTCTTCAATATCGAAACCAAAGCTTTGGTTCATTTGGATACCTCTGGCACTGAAATAAGAACATTTTTGTTTTTCAAAATTGTCTATTCCATTATTGCCAATTTCAAACTCATTATTGATAATGGTAGCGGCATTTTCAACAGTGGTCATAAAAATACCATAATGATTGTTCTCAAAATAAGAATCTTCAATTGTTATTGCATACGGATCTGGTGAACCAACTGTATTTCCAGACTCAATGGCTTTTTCAAATTTGGTAAAAGTGTTGGTTTCCCAACCGCTTACGCATTCGCCATTTGGTCCAGTAACTCCCGTACATTTACCTTTGAACTTATAACCAGCATCTAGAGTATAAATGGCTTTACTCTCAGGGAAAGCAGAAGTATTGATAAAATCACATGCTGTAAAGCTTACCCCTCTAACTTGCCACATAGTTACGAAAGCTAGGAATGGGTTGTCCATGATATAATCAGAATTATTTTCGAAAGTACATTGGCTAAATCCAGAACTATAGTCCCACTCTAAACCAAATTTCATGTTTTTATAGTCCATAAAAACGACTGCTCTATGATTATTTAAAAAATTAGAGTTAATGGCTGAAATCATACCTCCTGAAGTGCTATAATAGTCAGGTCGCCATAGTTGAACAGCTTCGTTGGCATGTTCTATGGTGGTATTATTAAGAACTAGTTTTCCTTGGTTTGCTTCAGTTTGGGAAAGGCCTTTGTTTCCCCAGACTTCTATGCCTTGCCATTTGGCATCTGCATCCCAGCATTCATAATTAGTAAGTATACAATTATTTAATACTAATTTTGAACCAGGTTTAATAATAACTTTAGCCATAAAGTCCTGGTCAAACTCCATTGTAAGGTTATTTATGGTAAGTGTTTTATTATCTTTTAATATAAACCCATGCTTAAAAAGAATTTTTCCATCAATGATAAAACCCTCCTCTGGATCATTATCATTCAAATCCCAAATCATATCTTCTAAGCCATAGATTTCTGTGGGGGCATCATTCCCAATTTCTAACATATTTTCAGAGAAATCGTACATATCGCCTTTAAGTATTACAAATTGCTCTTCTATTCCATCTTCACATTCACTTTGGTCGGTGAGTTTGTATCTATAATTACCCCACATTAAATTGGAGGCTTCGAAACAATCAAGTTCACTATTAAATACGAATAGGTTGCTAATATCCTGCCAATTATAACCAGCTATTTCTGGATCATCATAATAGGCTACTAAGCTATATTCAGGTATTCCACCAGAAACACATATGGTGGCACTACCTGACTCTAAATCACATATATCAGGACTAGTACTAATGCTTGTATTTAGCATTTGGAGATCGTTTTCGGGGAGGGTATAGTATTTTATATTGCCTATTTCTGTAAAGGCATTATGAAAATAATTATTTGTAGTTGGATCATAATCAAAAACATTAGCACTAAACAATCCAGTGTTTCTATTTATGACACCTAAGTTATGTCCATTATCTGCAACGGCATAGATATTCCCATCAGGTGCTGTTTGAAGATAGGTATGTCCAAAGTTACTTGTTCCTGAGACTACTATATAAGAACCGTCTGTATAATTTAGCTTAATAATTCCTTCATCTTCACAACTAAGGTAGAGAAATTGTTTTTCATTTTCGAATGGAGAAAATTCTATACCTCCTATTGCGCCAACTTCTAAATCTATGGCGTATTCTTCATCATCTTCTTCTGAATTATAAATAAGTATTTTTGAATTATTCCCTGGATTTGGTGTTGTGATCCATGCAAATATCGGAGCTTCAAATTCATTTTTATCTTGCATTTCAAGATTATATCCTCGAAAATCACTGTTTTCAAATACATCAGATTCAAGATTTTCTAATAATGTTTCTTCATGTTCAATACCATCTTCATCAATAATAAATTTTTGGAGTCCAAATTTACTATCAATGGAGTTGTCAGTCCAATCTCCTACCACGACATATAAATATTTTTGACCTAGATCGGAATCAAAATTTGAAATAATAAACCCAACTCCTTTGCTGTCTTCTAGATAATCACCAGTACTGGAGAGATCTAATGGTGTTCTTGTGAAGTTTATATCCCCATTCTCAATTTTTACATCAACCACATGAAACAAAGTATGTTCATTTGCAGATCCTCCTCCATATTCTTGAGAATAGAACATTTTATAATCTAGATCTTCATCTATACTCCTAATAATTTGAAAATCACTATGAATTAAACGGGTTACACTTCCGTTTGTTTCCCATTCACCTGATTCATCACCAAAAAAATAATGTTTCCCCATGACATAAAAATCCTGCTCAATAGTACACATATATGCACCTCCTGTAAATTCAGCAAAGTCGTTCGAACCAGGACCTGTTATTATTCCATTATCAAGTTGGATTGATGAGCTAATTCCACTTTTTGTAAAATATAATTGATGATTTTGGTAATGATAAGCATTATTTGAGTAATCATATTCATTTATACTTGATAATACCCAACTTCCTATTGGGTTTTCTTGTGCCATTGCTTCCATATTTATCATTACAGATAATATGAAAACAAAGAAAATATATTTATATTTCATTTTATATTAATTTTGCATTGAATAATTTTTTGAATTCGATCGAGAGATGAGCATCGCTAAATGCTTTCGGGTCATGACAGGGTGAGATTTGTCATGACCCACCTCGGGTCGAATTTATTCTTTCCTAAATAGAATATACGGTAAGCGATATTCTTTCCATGAAACAATACTATTTTTAGTGTACCTATACAGGGGGGGGGGTATAGCAATAATTGCTATCATTTGATATTATTCTTGCTGGAATGAAGCCTAATATTTGGTAAAGAAAAATCATATTTTCGAGATAAAATTTTGCCTTCCAAATGTATAAATTTATTAGCTGCGATAACAGTAATTAAGGTTCTTTTTTGTAAAAATGATG
Source organism: Lentimicrobium sp. S6 (assembly GCF_013166635.1). NCBI lineage: Bacteria > Pseudomonadati > Bacteroidota > Bacteroidia > Bacteroidales > Lentimicrobiaceae > Lentimicrobium > Lentimicrobium sp. S6. The sequence goes on from NZ_JABKBZ010000078.1 coordinate 23,030, forward strand.
CTTAAATATTTTATCTATTTGTTTATCAGCCATATAGATTTTTTTATTTAGAATATTTCTAATATGATGAAATAATAATAGCGCTATCAGATTCTCTTTTTATGATTAAATGCTAAACCTGCTTCGGCAGGAAGGTCATCAGAGCTGGAGATAGGGAAGCTGATGAGCTGGGATGTGTTTCTAACTATAAATACTCTAGGCACTTTAAGCACTTATTTGTCATTCCACACAAAGAAAAAGGAATCACTGACACTCCGGTCAGGATAAACGCGAATAACAAGGATTTGCCGGGTCAAGTCAAAATTCTGGGGGAATTGATTTTGTATTCATCAATAATTATCACAGTTTAGACTGTTTGTTCTGCATTTGTGTTGATGTTTTGAAAGACAAATCTAATGTGTCTTCATACTTTTTTG
>NZ_JABKBZ010000079.1:0-23254 GCF_013166635.1 Lentimicrobium sp. S6
TCTTCTGTTTTTGAGATATCTTCGTAATGTAGCATGTTTTGTACTTTTTGTGTGGTAACCTAAAGATACAATAAAACCAAGGGATTCCCAAGGTTTCATGCTGCATTTTTTCTCTAAAATGCTCAGTATATAACGGTGCGAAACTTCAGTTAATAATATTATTGCAGGTTTGCCAGGAGCAGAGGAGGGTTATTCATTAAAGCAATTTCAATCTGTTTTAAATACTTATCAAACCATTGGAGCAGAGGAGCTCAGAAATAATTTGGTTTCATTTCTAAAACAAATTATACCAGTTGCAGAGGAGTCTAATGTTTTAATGGCCATTCATCCCGACGATCCTCCATTTCCTATCCTAGGCATCCCCCGTATTGTTAGTACTGAAGAGGATGCCAGTAAAATAGTTGATGCAGTGGATAGTCCAAATAATGGTTTGTGCTTTTGCACGGGTTGTTATGGTGTACGAGTAGATAATGATCTTCCACGAATGGTAAAACGCTTAGGACATCGTATGAATTTTGTTCACTTAAGAAGTACTTCTCGCGATGAAGCAGGAAATTTTCATGAAGCCGATCATTTGTCAGGTGATGTAGATATGTTTGAGGTCATGAAGGCCTTACTTCAAGAACAGAAAAAACGAATTAAAAATGGTAGACTAGACTATCGATTACCCATGCGCCCCGATCACGGCCATCTAATGATCGATGACTTAGGAAAAAAATCAAATCCAGGATATAGTGCTATTGGTAGACTCAGAGGACTAGCAGAATTAAGAGGTCTTGAACTTGGAATTAAATATTCAATTACTAGTTTGGATTAATGGAAAGGTTTCTCCTTCGATGCACTTCGATGAAATGACAAAAGAAGTAGTATAGCCTTTTATTGTTGATCATGAATAAAGGATAAACCGAACGCTCGGTATGCTCCCTAAGTACTTTAAAATGAATTATGTTTCAGATTGATTATTAGTACTTGTAAAGGTAAAGAAAGATTTCTCTTCCACTATGTTCCATCGAAATGACTGAGTTATTGTGTGTAGCTAAGGGCGCACAAAATCAATTACATTGACATTGGTATTTGTGCGCCCTTTCTTCTAGTTATTACGTTGTCCGTCATTTTGAACGCAGTTAGAAATCTCTTGTTATATTGATAGCTTTCTTCCTCCATTACATTTCGAAGGAGAAGTATGCTTCGACTGAGAAATCTAATTTAAAAGGGATAAAGTTTCTCCTCCAGTTTACGTAAGACCCAAAAAAGAGAGATTCCAATTAAGAGGAATCTCTCTTTAAAATTTATAAGCTTTTTTGCTCCCTTCTATGGGGCAAACAAAAAATCCAGATCGGTTTTCTAATGCATACAAGTAGCACAAATCTCTCGACTTGTAGTTTTGTTTTCAAATAAAAGGTCACAGCTCGGGAGAGCTGTGTTACTGGTATCTATTGCTACTAGTCATATGCTTAAGAGTAACACAAGTCTCCTGACTTGTAGTTTTGTTTTCAGATAAAAGGTCACAGCTCAGGAGAGCTGTGTTACTTGCATCTATTGCTACTAGTCATATGCTTAAGAGTAGCGTAAGTCTCCCGACTTGTAGTTTTGTTTTCAGATAAAAGGTCACAGCTCGGGAGAGCTGTGTTACTGGTATCTATTGCTACTAGTCATATGCTTAAGAGTAGCGCAAGTCTCCCGACTTGTAGCTTTGTTTTCAGATAAAAGGTCACAGCTCGGGAGAGCTGTGTTACTTGTATCTATAGCCACTGGTCATTTGGTTAAGAGTAGCTCAAGTCTCCCGACTTGCAGCTTATGTCGGGGTAATAAAAAAACACAGCTCATGATAGCTGTGTTACTAATATATCAAAAACAATATTTATAATTCCCTACAAAGGAATATTCCCATGTTTTTTAGCAGGATTTACCTTCGATTTGGTTTGGGTCATTTCTAAAGCCTGAATCAATTTCTTTCTGGTTTCTTCTGGCTTTATAATTTCATCAATATAACCCATTTGTGCTGCTTTATAAGGGCTGGCAAAATTGTCGCGGTATTCTTTTACGGCTTTTGCTTTTTCTTCCTCATTGAGTTTGCCTTTATAAATGATATTTACGGCACCATCAGGTCCCATAACAGCGATTTCAGCAGTGGGGTAGGCGAAGTTCACGTCGGCTCCAATATGCTTGCTCGACATTACATCATAAGCACCACCATAGGCCTTGCGAGTAATAAGTGTGATTTTTGGAACAGTGGCTTCTGCAAAGGCATATAGTAATTTAGCACCGTGCTTAATGATTCCGCCAAATTCTTGAGCCGTTCCGGGTAAGAACCCAGGTACATCTTCTAAGGTGATGATAGGAATATTAAAAGCATCGCAGAAACGTACAAAGCGAGCCGCTTTTGTGGAAGCATCAATATCTAAAACACCAGCTAACATGGCAGGCTGATTGGCTACAATACCCACCGGTTTACCGGCCATCCTGGCAAATCCAATGATGATATTCTTGGCATAATGGGGTTGGATTTCGAAGAAATGCTTTTGATCCACCACAGAATGAATCAAATCCATCATATCATAAGGCTTGTTAGGATCGGTAGGTACCAATTCATTAAGCGATTTGTCTAGTCTATTTACATCATCGGTACATACTTTCACTGGAGGATCTTCCATATTATTCGATGGCAAGAAGCTCAATAGCTCTCTCAGCATCATCATGGCTTGCTCATCGTCATCAGCAGTGAGGTGTGCGACACCACTTTTGCTATTATGAGTCATGGCACCACCCAGTTCTTCTTTGGTTACTTCCTCGTGAGTTACTGTTTTAATCACTTCTGGACCAGTGACAAACATATAACTGGTTTCTTTCACCATCATAATGAAATCGGTTATGGCTGGAGAGTAAACAGCACCACCAGCGCAAGGGCCTAGGATTGCAGAAATCTGAGGAATCACACCAGAACTCATCACGTTGCGGTAAAAAATATCGGCATATCCAGCTAAGCTTTCAACGCCTTCTTGAATACGAGCACCTCCGGAATCATTGAGACCTAAAACAGGAGCCCCCATTTTCATGGCCAAATCCATTACTTTAATAATTTTATCAGCATTGGTGCGGCTTAAAGAACCACCAAAAACGGTAAAATCTTGAGCAAAAACGTAAACCAATCTGCGATCTACTTTACCATAACCCGTAACTACACCGTCGCCTAGGAATTTGGATTTATCCATATCGAAGTCGGTGGTTTTGTGGGTCACAAACTTGTCCAACTCTACAAATGTTCCCTTGTCCAGCAAGTCAGCTATGCGTTCACGAGCAGTTTTACGTCCTGCCTGGTGCTGGCGATCTATTCTGTCCTGACCTCCTCCGAGTTCAGCTTCTTTGTTATTTTTATCTAATAAGTTGAATTTTTCTTCTCTTATCTTGTCCATTTTTTCTTTTTTAAATCAGTTTACAGCTATTCTACAATCACTAATGGTTGATTACTATCAATGGCATCACCTTCTTTTACTAAGATTTCTTTTACCACACGGTCCACTTTTACTTTGTATTCGCTTTGCATCTTCATAGCTTCAACAATAACAACGGTGGTTCCTTCTGGAATTTCATCTCCCACCTTAACTGGGATACTCACCACTTTACCAGGCATTGGACTGCTGATGGCTTTATCTCCATCATCGGCATCTTCGCCACCGCGGTTCATTAAATATCGAGTTTCGGCATCAATAATACTGATGTCAAAGGTCTCTTCATAGGTATTCACTGTAAATTCTTTGGCATTATTTCCTTCTACCAATTCCACATTATAGGAACGGTTGTCTTTTAGGATGGAATAAACACCTTTTTCCACTTCCAATACATCAAGATTGTATACTTTTTCATCAACCTTAATCTGGATTTTGTTTCCATCGCGACTCATCAGCTTCACTTTAGCATAACGTTCGCCTACTTTTACTTCTAACATAATTTTTATTTAGGTTGAAATTATAATCTTAATATACTTCTCTTTCTTCCGAAGTCTTTCCAGTTCTTGGCCATATTTTTCTTGATGGGTTCTGGCTGCATTTTATCTAATTTATCTGTGTAATTAATAAATGCAGTAATGATGGCCACGTCCTCATTATCGCCCTCATAAACCGGTTGGGTCATAAGGAAGTCAAAATTATCCTCAACAAAATGAGTGTTATATTTCCCATTAACAAAATCAGGGGTTTCCATAATTCGTTCTAAGAATTTCATGGAAGTTTTAATGCCTGTAATCTTATAATTATAAAGGGCTCTTCTCATTCTTTCAATGGCTTCTTCACGAGTTTCAGCCCATGCAATCAGTTTCGAAATCATAGGGTCATAAAATATAGGGATTTCAAATCCTTCATAAACATAGCCATCATGACGAATGCCAAGACCTAAAGGTTCGCTCATATGCTTGATGACTCCAGGGCTAGGCATGAAATTATTTTCGGCATCCTCCGCATAAATTCTACATTCTATGGCATGACCATTTTGACGTAGTTCTTCTTGTTTCAGTTTAAGAACTTCATTATTGGCAATATTGATCTGCTGTTTCACCAAGTCCACTCCAACTACTCTTTCAGTAATGGGATGTTCCACTTGAAGTCTGGTATTCATTTCTAAGAAATAGTAATTCAGGTCATTATCGGTAATAAACTCAATTGTACCTGCACCTGAATAATTTACTGCCATGGCAGCTGCCACTGCATGTTTTCCCATTTCTTCTCTTACTTTTGCAGTCATAATAGGAGAGGGCGTTTCCTCCACTACTTTCTGATGTCTTCTTTGTACCGAGCATTCTCTTTCAAATAGGTGAACGGCATTTCCATGGTTATCGGCTAAAATTTGGAATTCGATATGGTGAGGTGAATCAATATATTTCTCAATATAAACAGCATCATTGCTAAAAGAATTCAAGGCTTCGGAACGAGCAGCTCTAATGGAACTTAAAATCTCAGATTCTTTCTTCACCAACCTCATTCCTTTACCACCACCACCAGCAGAGGCTTTAATCATCACCGGAAGGCCTATTTCATGAATGGTTTTAATGGCTTCATCTTCGTCAACAATAGGTTCAGTCGTACCTGGCACTACTGGAACACCAGCAGCAATCATCTTTTTACGGGAAGTGATTTTGTCTCCCATGGTATTTATCGCATGAGAATCGGGTCCGATAAATACAATACCTTCTGCTTTGCATCTATCGCTAAATTCTGCATTCTCTGATAAGAAACCATAACCAGGATGTATAGCATCAGCTCCTGATTTTTTAGCTACATCAATAATTTTGTCAATAACCAAATAGCTTTCAGAGGAGGGTGAGGGGCCAATGTGATAAGCTTCATCGGCATATCTCACGTGCATGGAAGAACGATCGGCATCTGAAAAAACAGCAACTGATCGAATATCCATCTCGCGGCAGGAACGCATTACTCTGATGGCAATTTCACCCCTGTTCGCGACAAGTACTTTTTTTATCATATTTATAAAGTATTTTCTTCACTACAAAAGTTGTAGCAAAATAGGTTTTAAGAAAATAGGTTGTTTATATAGGTTTTTTGTGCGGTAAAGATAAATAATTTTTTATTTTATTCTTATTTAGTCTAAATAGGTCTGCGTTTTTTTATAATATTTTAATAGAATTTTTTTGACAAAACCATATGTTACTGATATTAAGTGTGATATCAAAATACACAATTTATATGTTTTTTTAGATGATTGTTTTACCTTTGTACCACGTTTAATAGGAATTAAATTACTTAAATAATACAAAAATGAAAAAATCAATTAAAATTCTTTTCAGTCTAGCTTTGGTTTTGCCAATGATGGCATTTGCTATGATTAATAACCCAAATGATGCTACGAATATGAATCCTGTTGGGGATGATATAGAAGCTGGAAAAGCTTTATTCCAAGCTAAAGCATGTTTTGCATGTCATGGCATGAATGCAGAAGGAAATGCATTAGGTCCAAATATGACTGATAATTTTACAAAACATGGTTGTAGTGAAGAAGAGATTATTAGTGTTATTAATAAAGGTGTTGCTGGAACAGCAATGGTCCCTTACGAGGCACAGTTAAAACCAGAGGAAGTTAAAGCATTGGCTAAGTTTATAGTTAGTTTAAAAGGTTCTAATCCTGCAAATGCAAAAGCTGCTGAAGGCGAAGAGTGTAAATAATTGAAAAAAATAGAATAAGAGCGAATATGTTTATCATCAACGTATTCGCTCTTTTTTGATCATGGCAAAAGAAAACCAAAAATGTATTCACTGTGGTGAGGATTGCGGTAAATACCCCATTATGTGGGAAGAGAAACCATTTTGTTGTAATGGTTGTAAGACAGTCTATCAATTACTCAATGAGAATAAACTCTATACTTATTATGAGATGGAGAAAAATCCTGGAGTTAGAGTGGATGAGCCTGAATTTGGGACTAAATTTGCTTACCTTGATGATGAAACAATAAAAGAAAAGCTCTTAGAATTTAAAGATGGCGATTATTCCAAAATCACGTTTTATATTCCCGCTATCCATTGTAGCTCTTGTATTTGGCTTCTAGAGCATTTAAACACCTTAAACTCTGGAATTACCTATTCCATGGTAAATTTCGTTAAAAAAGAAGTGAGTGTCACTTTTAAGGAGGAACTCATCAGCCTTCGGCAAATTGTTGAACTTTTGGCCAGTATCCATTATACACCAATGATTACTTTGGATAATATGGATAAAAAATCGGCGAAAAAAGAAGACCGAAAACTACTTTTTAAATTAGGGGTAGCTGGTTTTGCCTTTGGTAATATTATGCTTCTAAGTTTTCCCGATTATTTGGCTGGAGAACAAGGAGTAGAGCCTGCTTTGCAACGATTCTTTAATTTCTTAAACCTATTGTTCGCCCTTCCTGTACTCATTTATAGTGCCAGAGACTATTTGCTTTCTGCATACAAGAATTTGGTTCATGGAGTCATCAATACTGATTTACCCATTTCAATCGGTATTATTGCACTCTTTAGTCAATCGACCTACGAAATATTAAGTAATAGTGGTACAGGCTATATGGATTCTTTTGCAGGTTTCATTTTCTTTTTATTGATAGGGAAGTGGTACCAAAACAAAACTTATCAAGCCCTAGCTTTTGATAGAGATTATAAATCTTATTTTCCCATTGCTATTACCAAAATTGTTGATGAAAAAGAAGAAGTTACACAAATAAAAGATTTAGTGGAGGGTGATAGAATACTAGTTCGCCACCATGAGTTGATTCCTGTGGATGCTACTTTAGTTAAAGGAGTAGCCAATATAGATTATAGTTTTGTTACTGGAGAGACAAATGCGGTGAACAAGTTAGTGGGAGAACCTGTTTACGCAGGTGGTAAACAGCTTGGAGCAGCACTTGAATTAACCGTGAATAAGTCTGTAGACCAGAGTAGTTTAACGAAACTCTGGAATCAGAGTGAGGGTGGCATTATTCCTAAGCAAACGCTTAATAATATGGTGGATAGAATCAGTAAATGGTTCACCATTATTGTAATTAGCTTGGCATTAATTACCATGATTGTTTGGTTCTTTATTGATGCGCCCCGAGCTGTTTCTATCTTCACGGCTGTGCTTATTGTAGCCTGCCCATGTGCTTTGGCTTTGTCTATTCCTTTTACCTATGGAAATAGTCTTCGTATTTATGGAAAACGAGGGTTCTACCTCAAAAATAGTCAGGTGATAGAGAATCTATCAAAAATAGATACTATTGTATTTGATAAAACCGGAACCATTACCCAAAGTAATGCTTTGGATATCAATTTTAATGGAGTAGAGCCCACTAGAGAACAATTATCATTTATTAAAAGCATAGCTCGTCAATCTACACATCCTTTGAGTGTTGCATTATATCAGCATTTAAGTAATTTAGATTCACATTATGTGGATTCCTATAAAGAAATAGCTGGAAAAGGAGTGGAGGGCTTCATTAATCAGCAAAAAGTAAAGATTGGATCTGCTGTTTATATTGGCGCTGTTGTAAAGCCAGCCGACGAATTTATGTCTAGAGTATATATTTCTATTAATGATCAATATTTAGGCTACTTCAGTTTAGAAAATAAATATAGAGATGGGCTCACGGAAATTATCTCTCAACTCAAAAAGAAATATGAGGTACATCTTATCTCAGGTGATAATGAAGGCGAAAGAAAACGCTTAATGCATTGGTTTAAGGATAATAAATATCTGCACTTCAACCAAAAGCCAGCTGATAAATTAGATTATATCAGAGCCTTACAAGCAGAAGGGAAAAATGTATTAATGATTGGTGATGGACTCAACGATGCAGGAGCACTCAATCAAAGTAATGTGGGTATTACCATTGCCGACGATATTTATAATTTCTCACCAGCATGCGATGGCATTATGGAGTCTGGTAAGTTTAAATCCTTATATCGATATATCAGATTTTCGAAAAGCAGCATACGAGTGGTGAAAATTAGCTTTTTGATTTCTTTGCTTTATAATTCAATAGGATTAACTTTTGCGATAGATGGTCTGCTAACCCCAATTGTTGCAGCAATTTTAATGCCTGTTAGCTCTGTTACAGTAGTGGTTTTTGTAACTTTAGCTACAAATATTAGTGCCATGATATCAGATCAGAAAAAATTGGCTTAATTGATTTATTCTAAATAAAATACTGAAATTCAAATATATACATCTTTTGCTCTATTCTAGCTATTTAGGTACCTAATTTATTTTTAAGGTAAATGGATTTGATGTGACAAATTTTTGTTATTTTTAACAAAATATTTATACATTTGCGATTCAGGAATCGAAATACCTAAATTATTTATGACCATTTTATTTGTATTAATTACAGTAAGTTCGTTTGTGGCGGGGATTTTTCTCATCGCATTTATATGGGCTGTAAAATCGGGACAATTCGACGACTCGTATACTCCATCTGTCAGAGCTCTATTTGACGATGATGTGGTTCCTGAAAATTCAACACCAGAAATTAAAGATTCATCAAATAATGAAAATGAGTGATTATGGAAAATCAAAAATTTAGCTATGACAACAAGATAGTGAGGCTGTTTATGCATGCCACTATCATTTGGGGTATAGTCGGGATATTAGTAGGGCTGCTGATAGCTTTACAGCTTCCTTTTCCCGCATTTAATTTCGAACTGTCGTTTTTGACATTTGGTAGAGTAAGACCTATCCATACCAATGCCATTATTTTTGCATTTGTAGGAAATGCCATCTTTACGGGAGTTTATTATTCAATGCAAAGGCTATTAAAAACAAGAATGTTCAGTGATGCGCTTGGACGTTTCCATTTCTGGGGATGGCAATTGATCATTGTAGCAGCTGCCATTACTTTAGCTCTTGGATACACCATGAGTAAAGAGTATGCAGAACTAGAATGGCCTATCGATTTGGCTATTGCAATAGTTTGGGTTGCCTTTGGTATTAATATTACAGGGACCTTAATTAAAAGAAGAACCAAACATATTTATGTGGCTATCTGGTTCTATATTGCTACTTGGACTGCTGTAGCATTACTTCATGTTGTTAACTCTATTGAAATTCCAGTTTCATTATTCAAATCTTATCCTGTATATGCCGGTGTTCAAGATGCGGTAGTACAATGGTGGTATGGTCATAATGCAGTTGCATTCTTCCTTACTACTCCTTTCCTAGGATTAATGTATTACTTCTTACCAAAAGCAGCTAATCGACCTGTTTATTCTTATAAACTATCTATTATACACTTCTGGTCATTAATATTCTTATATATGTGGGCTGGTCCTCATCACCTTTTATATCAAGCTTTGCCAGATTGGGCACAAACTTTAGGCGTTGTGTTTAGTATTATGTTGATTGCTCCTAGTTGGGGAGGTATGATTAATGGTTTATTAACTCTACGTGGTGTATGGGATAAAGTAAAAGAAGAACCTATTCTGAAATTCTTTGTTGTTGCGGTTACTGCATATGGAATGGCAACATTTGAAGGGCCTTTGCTTTCCTTAAAGAACGTAAATGCCATCAGTCACTTTACTGACTGGACACCAGCACATACTCATATTGGTGGTATGGGTTGGAATGGGTTATTAACATTCGGTATGCTTTATTGGTTAGTACCTAGATTATATGGTGTTAAAATCTTTAGTAAAAAATTAGCCAATACACACTTCTGGATTGCTACTATTGGTATGTTATTCTGGGCTATCCCTATGTATTGGGCTGGTGTCACTCAAAGTTTAATGTGGAAAGAATTCAATGATGAAGGTATGTTAGCTTATCCTAATTTCTTGGAGACTGTTATCCAGATTGTACCACTCTATATCACAAGAGTTTTTGGTGGCCTTCTATATATGATTGGTTTCTTAATGATGATGTATAACTTGTATAAAACGATGGCTATTGGTAATTTCATCGGAGATGAAGAAACTAGTGCGCCTGCTTTACATGTAGAATCAGAAAAACGAGTGGCGGGTGAAACCATTCATGGGTGGTTAGAAAGAAAGCCTGTTCAGTTTACTATATGGGCTGTTATTGCAGTTGCTATTGGTGGTGCCGTTGAAATCATTCCTATGATTACAGTCAAATCTAATATTCCAACTATTGCAACAGTAACGCCTTATTCTCCTTTAGAATTACAAGGTAGAGATATTTATATCCGTGAAGGTTGTTATAACTGTCACTCGCAACAAGTAAGACCATTCCGTTCTGAAGTAGAACGTTATGGAGATTATTCTAAAGCTGGTGAATTTGTTTATGACTTCCCATTCCAGTGGGGTTCTAAGCGTACAGGTCCAGATTTGGCACGTACTGGTGATATGAACAGTAAAATGTATAAATCTAGTGCTTGGCATTATAACCATATGATGGACCCATCTAGCACATCTCCAGGTTCTTTGATGCCTTCTTATCCATGGTTATATGATACAAAGATTGATAATAGTAGCTTAGAGCGTAAAATTGAAGTGATGCAATTCCTAGGTGTTCCATATCCAGAAGGATTTGCCCAAGAAGCCATAGGTCATTTGCAAACTCAAGCACAAGACGTAGCAAAAGACATTCCTGGTGCTAAAGCCGATACTGAAATTATTGCTTTAATTGCTTATATGCACAAAGTAGGAAGTGGTATCTCTGCAGAAAAATAAATAGAAAATCAATTGGGAGAAGCGAAACCTTCTCCCAATTTTAATTGAATACTATATGAAGCTTGCAATAAAATATTTAAGTGACATTGAAGGAATAGGAATGACACAATCCATATCATTTGTGTTTTTCTTTGCCATATTCTTGGCTATTGTATATTACGTTTTTAAAATGAAAAACTCTTACTATACTTCCATAAGCGAAATGCCACTTAAAGATGAAATTGATTCGTATTCAGATAATGAAATGATTAAAGAATTATAAAGATTATAGATATGAGCGACGATGTAAAATATCAACAAGGAAAAGTGATTGATAGCCATGAATTTGATGGTATTCAAGAATTAGATAACCCACCACCACCGTGGATCATGTATGTGTTTTATCTTAGTGTATTATTCTCAATAGGTTATTGGATTTATTTCCATATGACTGATGCAGGACCTCTGCAAGAAGATGAATTTAGGCAAGAAATGGCCATCGAAGCCAAAGCACAAGCTAAGCGCGTTGCAGCTGCTCCTCCTGTTTCTACAACTGCTTCTACCGACCCAGCTGACTTAGCTGCTGGTAAAGAACTTTTTACTGGCAAAGCTTGTTTTGCTTGTCATGGTATGAATGGAGAAGGGAATGCAATTGGGCCAAATCTGACAGATCATTTTTCTATTCATGGTTGTGATTTCACAAAAACCATAGCTGTGATTAAGAATGGAGTTCCTGCAAAAGGAATGACACCTTACAAAGATCAAATGACTCAAAAACAAACCGAACAATTGGCAAGTTATGTTTTGAGCCTTGTTGGATCTAATCCTGCAAATGCTAAAGAAGCACAAGGAACAGAATGTAAGTAGTGTTCCTGTTAAATAGGTGTTAAAGTACTAGCGGATGAACATGCTTTTTTGTTCATCCGTTTTTTTTTGCATTTCTTTGTAATGTTTATTTAGTCTAAATAATCGCATATATAGAATAAAAACAAAAACTAAATGAAAATCAAACTAATAGGCTTCGTTATTTTTGCCTCGTTATTTAATTTTCTAAATGCTCAAGAAAAAATAGCCATTGAAAATACCACGCAGATTGGTATTTACGAGCATTTGGATACTTTGATGTCAAAAGACATCTATTTGGTAGATCGGGACAGTAATAGTGTTCAACTTACCAGTCTAATCGACAAACCCACCGTTTTCTGTTTCATCTACTACAATTGCCCAGGTTTATGTTCCCCATTATTGGGTGGCGTTGCTGACGTGATTAATAAAACAGATTTAGTTTTAGGAGAAGATTATCAAGTTATAACTATTAGTATGAACGAAGATGATTATCCTTCACTAGGTGCGAAGAAAAAAGATAATTATGTGAAATCATTTACCAAAGAAGTAAATGATGAGGCTTGGATTTGGTTAACAGGTGATAGCTTAAACATTGCAAGAGCTAGTGATAACTTAGGTTTCAAATTTAAGAGAGAAGGTAAAGATTTTGTACATGCTGCAGCTATCATGGTAACTAGCCCTGAAGGAAAAGTAACTCGCTATTTGCATGGAACTTACTTTCTTCCTTTTGACCTTAAAATGGCTATTGTTGAAGCCAGTCAGGGCATTTCCGGCCCAACCATTAACAAAGTTCTTGAATTTTGCTTTAGCTACGATCCTCAAGGAAAAAAATATGTATTTAATATTACAAAAATATCGGGAAGTATCATTATGGCCTTGGCTTTATTGTTATTCCTTGTTTTAGCATTTAAAAAGAAAAAACCAAAATCAACACAGTAATATGGATGACAATGTTACATCAAAGCCTCAATTAAACTTTTTTGAGGACACTGGGGGCCGAAAAGGAATCTTTAAATGGATTCTATCAACGGACCATAAGCGAATAGGACTGCTTTATTTCTATTCCATTATCTCCTTTTTTATGGTAGGAGTAGCACTTGGTCTTTTAATGAGATTAGAGCTGTTAGAGCCTGGAGGTCAATATATTGATGCCAATACTTATAACAGTGCTTTTACACTGCACGGCGTCATCATGATTTTCCTTTTTATTATTCCTGGAATTCCAGCAGTATTTGGGAATCTAATCCTTCCCATTATTATTGGAGCTAAGGATGTAGCTTTCCCGAGAGTTAACCTTTTATCGTGGTACTTATATGTAATTGGTGCCTTTTTTGCCCTTTCTACATTGGTATTTGGTGATGGACCAGCTGATACAGGCTGGACTTTCTATGCGCCCTATAGCGTGAATACAAGTACAAACGTGAGCATGTCAGTATTAGCAGCTTTTATCTTGGGATTCTCCTCTATTCTAACGGGGCTTAACTTTTTGGTCACCATGCACCGAATGCGTGCACCAGGAATGACATGGATGCGTATGCCACTATTTGCTTGGGGGCTTTATGCCACAGCTTGGATTCAGCTATTAGCTACTCCAATTGTGGGTATCACTTTATTAATGATTGTAGCAGAGCGGTTTTTAGGCGTTGGTTTATTCGACCCTTCTTTAGGAGGTGACCCGATTTTATATCAGCACATGTTCTGGATATATTCCCACCCTGCTGTTTATGTAATGATTTTGCCAGCTATGGGAGTGATTTCAGAAATCATTCCAACTTTTTCTCAAAGAAAGATTTTTGGATACAAAGCCATTGCTTTTTCTAGTTTGTTTATTGCTTTTGTAGGATACACTGTTTGGGGACACCATATGTTCACCTCAGGAATGAGTGGTTCTGCTCGAATTATTTTCTCTATTCTTACCTTCATAGTGGCTATTCCTAGTGCTATTAAAGTATTCAACTGGTTGGCTACCATGTATGGTGGTTCTATCGATTTAAAACCAGCTATGCTCTTTGCACTTGGATTTATTTTCCTTTTCCTCATTGGAGGTTTAACAGGTTTGGTGGTTGGAGCATTAGCAACTGATGTGCACTTACATGATACCTATTTTGTTGTGGGGCACTTTCATTATGTGATGTTTGGAGGTACTGGATTTGCCTTTATTGCAGCATTATACTATTGGTTTCCTAAAATTTATGGGAAAATGTATGACGTAAAACAAGCTACCATTGCATTTTGGGTGATGTTCACTGGTTTCAACATCCTTTATTTTCCAATGTTAGTTGTTGGAATTATGGGAATGCCAAGAAGATATTATGACTATTTACCTCAGTTCCATGTTCCCAACATTATTTCAACAGTAGGAAGTTGGATATTGGTAACTGGTCTCATCATGGTCATTATTAATTTCTTTAAGGCCAAGAAAATAAGTGCAGAAGAAGCTAAAAATCCTTGGGGAGGTTTAACTTTAGAATGGACTGTACAATCACCACCTACAGTATTGAATTTTGATGAAATTCCTACTGTAACAAGTGGCCCTTACGAATATCAGAATAAGGAGGAAAGATAATGAGTTCAGAAGCTTTACAACACGCTCATGACGAGCACCGCGACGATGCTGCCTCAAAATTAGGAATGTGGTTATTCCTTTTTACTGAGTTGCTATTATTTGGAGGACTATTCTTAGTCTATTCTATATACCGAAACATGAATATGGAGGATTTTCATGCAGGTTCGGCACACCTTGATATTTTTATCGGAGCTATTAATACAATAGTATTAATTACAAGCTCTGCAACTGTTGCTATTTCTATTACTGCAATTCAAAAAAAACACTATCGCCTAGCTAAAGGATTATTGTGGTTTACCATATTAGCAGCAGGTGTTTTTATGGTGAATAAATATTTTGAGTGGGGACATAAGTTCGAAATTGGATTATACCCTGGAGGAGATATGTTTGAAGCCATGCCTGGAGGAGAACGCCTATTTTTTGTGCTTTATTATTTCATGACAGGTCTACACGGGTTGCACGTGATTATTGGAGCTATTATCATTGGTTTTGTGATTAAGGAAATTAATCAAGGAAAACAAACCTACGATAATTTCGCATTTCATGAAAATGCCGGATTATATTGGCACTTGGTCGATTTAATTTGGATATTCTTATTCCCATTAATGTACTTAATTATCTAATTATGGAAAACAATAAAAATAATCACGAAGAAGATCATCATATAGTTAGTTACGCTGCTAACCTGAGAGTTTGGGTAGTATTGCTTATATTGACTTGGTTAACCATTACTGTAGCTTATTTAGATTTTGGTAATATGGCTGTTGCTATAGCTTTATTAATTGCCACCTTTAAAGCTGGAGTCGTATTGGCCTATTATATGCATTTAAAATTTGACAGTAAGTTGCTTACTGGGTTGTTATTGGTAACTGTAGCCGTTTTTAGCTCTTTTATTATACTTACATTTTTAGATTACGCATATAGATAGAGAATTAATAAAGAAATAGATAGAATTATGAATAATGTTTCGAATTTTGTAGAAGGTGTTGATATGGCTTTTATTGTCATATTGGGGATTTCGCTCTTCTTCTTGGTAGCCATCACCGTGGTGATGGTATATTTTGTTATCAAGTTTAGTAAGAAAAATAATCCAAAACCAAGAGATGTTAAAGAAGATATGCGTTTGGAGGTTTTATGGACAGTGATTCCTACTATATTGGTATTCGTCATGTTTTATTACGGATGGGTAGGATATAAGGGAATGAGAGAATTTCCTGATGATGCCATTCATATCAAAGCTACCGGAAGAATGTGGAGTTGGTCATTTGAATACGATAATGGAAAAGTAAGCCCAAATCTTATTATGCCAACCAACAAACCTGTAGTGCTTGATTTATTTTCACCTGATGTATTGCACAGTCTATATATTCCGGCTTTTAGGGTGAAAGAGGATGTAGTACCTGGTGTAAATAATAAAATGTGGTTTGAAGCTTATGAGGAGGGTTCCTATGATATACTTTGTGCTGAATATTGCGGAGAGCGTCATAGTTTTATGTTGAGTAAAGCTGAGGTGGTAAGTCCTGAAAAATATGAGGAATGGTATGGTGAGGATCTGAGTGGTGCGAGTCCGATAGAAGCTGGTTTACAAGTTTTAACCGCCAACGGCTGTATTGCATGTCATAGTTTGAATGGTACTCGTTTAGTGGGCCCCAGTTTTCAAGGTTTATATGGAGCAGAAAGAAACATCACCTTTGCAGATGGCAGTAAAAAGACAGTAACTGCTGATGAAGAATATATTAAAAAGTCAATATATGATCCCAATTCAGAGGTAGTAGATTCTTATCCAAAAGTGATGATCTCATACAAGCAAACTATTAGTGAAGACCAGTTGAAACAAATTAATGCCTACTTAAAAAGTATTAAATAAATGGTAATGAAAAAGTATCTGAAGTTATATATGGAGTTGGCTAAAGTGAGAATCACCTTTGCTGTTACATTAACTACTTTTGTGGGCTATTATATGGTTGATGCTAAAGTAGATGCAACATTATGGTGGGTATTGCTTGGGATTTTTCTTTTAGCTAGTGGCTCTGCTGCTTTAAATCAATATCAAGAGCATGAGCATGATGCTAAAATGGATAGAACTAGAAATCGTCCAATACCATCTGGAGCTTTATCTCCAACACATGGTTTACTTGTGGCGCTTATTCTTTCTGGAACTGGCTCGTTTTTACTCTTTTGGGCTTCTGGAATTGAAGCTATGCAACTAGGATTATTAGCATTAATATGGTATAATGCTTTCTACACACCTTTAAAAAGGAAATCTGCCTTTGCAGTAGTGCCAGGTTCTGTTATTGGTGCTATTCCGCCGATGGTTGGTTATGTGGCTGCGGGAGGTTCTTTATTAGACCCTCAAATCTTAGCTTTTGGTTTCTTTATGTTTATGTGGCAGATTCCTCATTTCTGGCTATTGGTCATGAAAAATGGAGCAGATTATAGTAAAGCTGGTTTTCCAACCATCTCAGATATATATAATGAGAATCAATTGAAAGGAATTACCTATGTGTGGACAGCAGCCACAGTGGTGAGTAGTTTATTACTTCCTTTGATGCACGTTTTCAATAGTGTAACATTAATGATATTATTAACGTTCTCCTTAGTCGTGATGTTAGTTGCATTTTCTAGAATATTCAAAGAAGAATATTCTAGAAAATTAATCTTCAAATACTTTATGGGGATTAATGTATACCTCTTGTTTATTCTAGGATTGATTATTGCTGGAGTGGCGTAGTAAACAAAAAAAATAAAACAAAAAACCATGGCCATTGTCATGGTTTTTTTGTTTTTATATTATTCCTTAACTTGCGTATTATTTTCACCATTCCACAATTATATGAAACCTGTAAATCTGATAATTCTATATTTGACCATCTTTGCTATTGGTATGCTCACAAATTCTATTTTTGCTCAAGTACTTTTTGTTAATATCGATGTTGAGCCAATAGATGCCGAAGTGTATATTGATAATCAATTATGCCATCCTCAAAATGGTCCTCTAGAACTTACTAAAGATAAGCACATACTTAAAATTGAAAAAGAAGGCTATTTCACCATAGAAGAAGAAATTAAAGTAACCAAGAAGAGTGTTTATTTTAATTATTCCCTTATTCAAAATCCTGACGTAGTCATTATTCGAAGCACCGAAAATGCGAAAGGCTATTTACGATTAAAAACAGATTCTGATGCTTCAATATTGATTAATGACTCCCTATACAGCAGTTTTAACATCTTAGCGTTTGAAAAACAAGAATTGAATATTAAAGCTTGGAAGAAAGGTACTGATACAATAGCAAAGTATATTGAGATAATTGAAGGAGATACTCTCACATTAGAACTTTTCCCTAAAAAACAACTAAGCCTTGAGAATCTAAATTTAGAAATGGTTTTGGTGCAAGGGGGTGGTTTTATCATGGGATGTGAAGGAAGTAAAGAAAATGCTCAATTACATTCGGTAGAATTAGATGATTTTTATATTGGTAAATATGAAGTTACTCAGTTTCAATGGGAAATGGTAATGGGAACGAATCCTAGCCAATCCACAGGTGATAGACTTCCAGTTGAAAATGTGAGTTGGGAGGATGTGCAAAAATTCCTCAAATTACTAAATGGCTTAACTCAAAAAAAATACAGGCTACCTACAGAATCGGAATGGGAGTACGCTGCCAGAGGAGGCCATAAATTGAGTTCAGTACCTTTTAAATATAGTGGTGGAAATTCCATCAACAATTATGCTTGGTACTGGAGAAACTCTGGTGACAGCATTTTGACAACAAGGTTTAGTAATGAGCAATTAAAAGATAATAATTGTAAGGCAAAACAGGTAGGAGAGTTGGATGCTAATCAATTAGGAATTCACGATATGTCGGGGAATGTATGGGAATGGTGCAGTGATTGGTATGCAGCTGGGTATTATAAAGAATCTCCATTGAAGAATCCCCAAGGGCCTGAGACAGGAAAAACTCGAGTTTGTCGTGGGGGAGGCTATACTAGCAAAGCGAGCTTCTGCAGGAATGGTTTTCGCTTTTCTTTTCCACCCACACAATCGTATGACTATTTAGGCTTTCGACTGGTTTTGGAGAAATAGTTAACCTATAAATGATACAATTGGTATTATTAGAACATTCATTACCAAAAGGCATATAAATTCTCATTCTAAAGCAAGTTTTAAACAAACTTAAGCAATTCGTTATTTATCTAAAGTCTATCAAATTACATTCTGCATTCTAGTTCTTACCCCCTATAAGAGGCAAGCCTGATTTTGCAATCACTAAAGCTATCTTTAGTAACTATTTGACTACAGCTTTAATACCAATTATATTACCATATTACTGATATATTTTGTGTATTTGAAGAAAGGGAAAACGAGCAGAAATATTAATTACAGAGAGTTTATCAAAGCTAAACTACAAGTATAAAAAGTGTAAAAATTACCGTAAGAGGCTGCGAATAATGAGCCTAATCCCAACCAAAAAGAAGAAGTATAAATCAAGAGAAGAATTATCAGATTTTTTAGGCCTAAGCCCTAAGACATTGTATAGTTGAACTATGGTGTATAAAGAATTTGGGATAGAAAAAATGTTGGTCATTTCAAATGGCGGAAAGCGCAGAGAAGTTGTTCCCAGTCATATTCAAAAAGATTTAGAGGCAAAATTGAATAATAGCACCGATCCCTTGCTAAATTACAAGGGTGCCGTTGAATGGGTGAAAAATGAATTCAATATTGAATTGAAATACAATATATTTAGGATGTATTTGATTAGGAATTTTCGGAGTAAGCTTAAATCTCCAAGAAAATCTCATTATAAAAAAAATGATCAGGCCACTAAGGCCTTTAAAAAAACTACCAGCCTTACTAAATGATATTAGAATAAGTCTAAATAAAGATAGATCTGATTCTGTTAATCTTTACTTTCAAGACGAGAGTAAGTTTGGTTTAATGATCCATGTAGGAAGATGCTTCACAGCAAAAGGAATTAAGCCAATAATAAAATATCAACATGCCTTTAAAAATACATATTTATACGGAAGATTTTCATCGATAGGTGGAGGCTATTTTATTTATGAGATAGAAGGAACCACTAGTGAGATATTCTATAATTATTTACTTGAATTCTCGAAGTACAAATCTAAAGAACTAAAGATCATAATTATCGATAATGCAGGATTCCACTCTTTAAAACAATACGATACTCCAGATAATATAAAATTGATTAGAATTCCGCCCTATACACCTGAACTAAACCCTTCAGAAAAGATGTGGGCCTATATCAAACAATTCTATAAAAATAAAGTCTTTAATAATCTCGATAATACTAAAAAATGGTTGTATGATTTTGTTAAGAATAATATCAACAACATCAATGTAAAAAGCATAATGCACACCGACTTATATAATGATGCATTTGTCGGGTGTTTGATATTTAATTGGTATAAAGTGAAAGACGAAACATTGCTCAACCAAACTGGATTATAGGTTCAATATTTTAATTAAGGAAGTAAATACTCTCCTAATTCTCAGTTATAGGTGGATGAACCTTTATTTTGTATTTTTTTTCTTAGAATATTTAAAGGTTATTAGTTGTTTTTCAAAAAAAAGAGTTTTACGATGCTAACTTTTGCTATCCTAAGTTTCTAGCTTTACTTTTAATCAGCATCATGTTCAAAGCTTTTAGGTTCAATATGAATGGTGGTTATCATATTCATTAAATCTTTTATTTTATTCTCAATTTTAGTTGCAATTAAATGGGCATCCCAAACACTCATATTATTGTCCACTTTTATATGAAAAGTGAGCTCTTGACTGCTCACATAATTATGAATATGAAAGTGATGAGCATAATAATTCTTATTATCAATTTCTTTTATTATTTGCTCAATTTTCGTTATCAATTCTTCGCTTGGCGTTTCTCCTAATAATTTGTTTATAGCGTCTTTAATAATTTCATAGGCGGCATAAAAAAGCATACCTGCAATGATGATGCCTAAAACGCTGTCGATCCACCAAAATCGATCTGCAAAAAATATACCAATAAGAACGACTACAGAAGATAATGCATCTGTGCGGTGATGCCAGCCATCGGCTTTTACAGAGAGATTGTTTGTTTTTTTAGCCACATAGAATGCATATTGAGCCAAACCTTCCTTAAGTACTATAGATATAATGGTTACCACAATTGCCAAGGTTCCAAAGTTTGCACTTTCTTTGGTATTAAACTGAAAAATAGAATCTTTAAAAAAGTCAAAAGCAATTAATGCCAAAAGGAACCCGATAAATATAGCGGCAATCTGTTCCCATCTGCCATGGCCGAAGGGATGATCTTTATCTGCTTTTTTGGAAGAAAGTTTTATGCCTAGAATGACAATAATGGAGCTCATTGAATCTGATAAAGTATGCCATGCATCTGCTGTTAAAGCAATAGAACCAGATACGATTCCAGCCCATAATTTCAATCCGAAAAGTCCTGTGTTTACCAGTATCGATATGATTCCTTCTAAATAACCTGCTTTATTTTTATCCATTTTTAGCTTCTTTTTTTGCAATAATAAATGACAATGGAATTTTGTCCTCAATTATTATTTCTTTTATTATGATAAATCCTTCGTTTTTAATAAAGTCTCTATAACTAGCAATAGACCATTTGTTTGCAGCCTTAAAACCAGATAGAGACATAAAAGTAGAAACCATTCTACTTTTAATATTTTGTCCATGACAGTAGGTTGGCAAAATTACTCTCCCTTCTGATTTCATTACTCTTTTTATTTCCAATAATGCTTCACTGGCTTTGGGTATTAAATGAAATACATTAGAAGCGATGACTATATCAAATACCTCTTCAATACTATCTATTTCTTTGGCAGAGCCAAGTTTGAATTTAATATTTTGAATATTATTTCGTTTCTGTTTTTTAAGCGCAATATCAATCATGGCTGGAGCATAATCGGTGGCTATTATCCTTTTTACTTCTGTGGCAATAGCAAAAGAAATGATTCCGGTTCCAGTTCCAATTTCCAATACTTCATCATTATTTTTTAATTCCTTTTTAATGAGGGCTATGGATTTGTTATAAGTATTCTGTGCATATTTAGCAATGAACTGGTCATACTTTTTGGCAAAGGAATTCCAATATCTATTCTGAAATGCTTGCATAATTAAATTGGTCTATATTATTAGTTATAGCTAACTATTTATTGTATTTATATAATCGAAAGAATGGCTTTGTTTAAAAGAACTATCAAGATTTCTTTTTCAGATTCGGTTAGACCATCGGTTAGTTGCTTGGCAAACTGCATATGTAAATCAGTATGTAGATGTGCTGCTTTGTCGCCCTTTTCAGAAAGATGTACATGTGCTGAACGTCTATCATTATCTGATTTTACTTTTTTTATAAAACCATTCTCTTCAAGTCTGTCGAGCATTGCAGAAGTAGAAGCCTTTGAAATTTCAAGTTTTATTGCTAGTTCTGATAAGGTAGGGTTTTCAATTTCATGAATCAGTTCTATGCAGTGGAGTTGCTTAATGGTTAGGTTCTTTAAGTCAGACTCCTGTTTGATTTTTTCTTCCAGCTGTTCGCTTTTATTGAGTATGATATTTACTAATCCTTCTATGCTGTACATCATGTTTTTTATGCAAAAATACGAATATAGTTAGACAGCACTAACAATAAAATCAAATATTTTTCTTTGACTATAATCAAAACTCATTTTACAAGGCAACTCGTCCTACAAAATTGAATTTTTTATTTAGAGGCATGATGCTATGAACCTATACCTATTTTATAAGATAGCCTCCTCTAATACCGATGCTATGAAATAGATAAAATGATAAATAGAATAGTACGCTGTACCTTGGAAAGAAATTGTACTTGGTTCTGAATGTTTTAATAAATACAAACTACAGATGCTCATCTTTAGGAATTTGGTGCAGCGCACCAATCTATTTATAAAAAGCATGCTCATGTTTTTTATTGAGCTGCGGCGCAGCGTTCTGTAAATACAACTAAGCAATGATTTCCAAATCTATTTTAATTGAATACTCAATCGGAAATTGCTTTTTGGTGCCATATGGAAAAACACTTCATCGCCATCTTTACAGCTTTCAAACAACTCTTTGTCCACTCGAAATCTAGTATTTTCAATGATTAAACTGTAGTGTATAAAACTCTTCATTGGATTATTGTGTGGTAGGGTAGACCTATTACCACTTCCGGCTTCATAATCTGTTTTGGACTCTTTTCTTTGTATGGTTTTAGGTATTAGTACTTTTTCATTATTTCTAATATCAATTAAATATTTTCTATTCATTTGATAATTAATCAGAATTGAGATCGCAAACATAGCTATGAGGGTAAGAGCCATAAACTCATTTTTTAAAGGAGTATCAAGCAAAAAGAAATCAAGAATAGCAAGAACTAAAAATGAACCAATCATAAAAAAGAAAAAGGGGATGATATAGCCCATCCTACATTGGTATTTTAAGTCTTTAATGTCTTTTGATGATAATTGTCTTTTCATTTTTATTAAGTTTCCATTTGAAACTGCCAATTATTTTGAACCCGAGTTCGATTATAAAAACAGAGCTAATTGATCGTCTTTCTCCATATCATATTTTATAGAAGGTTTTTTAGCAAAGAATGAATATGCGATAAGAGCGGCGATAATATTGGAGATAAAATTTTCAAAACTTCTGTGCCTAGAATGTTCAATTTGGCACATGTTTTTTAGTTCA
>NZ_JABKBZ010000007.1:0-109385 GCF_013166635.1 Lentimicrobium sp. S6
TGGTGTTGATTTTCAGAAAATTGCACATGAGTTAATCAACAATAGTGAAAATTTTCTGTTTTTTAGAGAAAAAGAACCTATTCTAATTCAGCTTGATAAGGCAGTCTGATTTGGTGCGAAACTTCAGTTACTAATAACTCTGGTCATATTTATCAATACAATTCCTCATTTATTTCCATATTGGATTCTTCCACCGAAGCTGGAACCGAAACAGATTTAGTTTTAGATTTTCAGAAACAAAATCAAGATATTTTAGGTAACCTACAAAGCTCTATTCCTAAAACCTTTGAATTTGCTTTTAAGAACTCCTCAAAAGACATTATAAAAACAAATTATGGCATCCAAAAACTGAATCAATTAAACAAGGAAAATACGATTTACCAATTTACAGAAATTGATAATGATGCAAAAACAAGTCATTCAGAACCAGGTGAGTTAAAAGCAACAAAAAGTAGATTAGAAGAAAGTGAAGAAAAATATAGACTATTACACCAAAGCTCGGCTTTTGGGGTAGGCTACTATTCTAAAGATGGAATAGTTATTTCCTATAATGATATAGCTGCTAAAAATATGGGAGGAAAAAGTGAGGATTTTGAAGGAAAATCATTTCTTGAAATCTTCCCGAAAGAACATGCTGAGGAATACACCAAAAGATTCAAACATGCTCTTCAATATAATGATTCAAAAGAATATGTAGATCATATAAAGCTCCCTAATGCCTCTTTCTGGTTTAAAAGTATTTACACTTGCATATATAATAGCAAAAATGAATTAATGGGTGTTCAAATTATATCTGATGACATCACTAAAAGCAAAACACTAGAAAACCAATATAGGACCATAAACAATTCGATAGAAAACTCCCTAAATGGTTATCATATTGTAAATGAAAAAGGGGAGTTTGTCTATGCAAATAAAGAGTATTTAAAGAGGTGGGGATATCATTCCTTAGATGAATTATTGCTATCTAACCCTAAGGATCATTGTTTCAACCCAGAACTTCCAAAGCAAATTATTGATGAAGTAAACAAAAATGGAAGTCTAGAAATAGAGTTTTTAGCCAAAAGAAAAGATGGAAGCACATTCGATGTATTAATGAGTATAATAAAAGAAATTGATGTAAATGGTGATAATATTTACCTAAGCACCTCTCTAGATATCACACAATTAAATTTAAATAATACTATTTTAAAAGAAAACGAAGAAAAATTCAGAAACTTTGTGGATTACTCTTCAGAAGGAGTAGCTATTGTTGACAATAACGGAAAGATAACTTTCATTAACAAAGAGTTTGAAAATATTTTTGGAGTAACCAGCAGCGAAACTAAAGGACTACACGCATGGGATTTAATGTTAAAAATGTCAAACCTTAAGAAGGAAATCCCAAACACAAAGGAAAGCTTAAAAAAAAGCATACTCGGCATACTCACTAAAAAAGAACATGTTATTTTAGATAAAAACTTCACTACTATTATTCAGGCAAAAACGAAGAAAAAGAAAGATATTATTGAAACGATATTTACTTTTGATACTTCCAAAGGGAAACAATTGGGTATCATTATTACCGATATCACAGAAATTAAAAACGCTGAAAAAGAGATTATCTCCGCCTACAACTTACTCCAAGATACAGAAAGAATCAGCAAGTCTGGTAGCTGGACCTATGAGCCCAAAACAGGAAAAAATCATTGGTCGAAAGGGGCCTATGATATACGAGATGTTCATTATGAAAAGAATACTGACTTAGATATCTTTAAAAAACACATTCACCCTGACGACAGTGAGGAATATTTCGAAACATTCAATCGGAATTTAAAGTCTACTGAGGAATCTTTCCAGCAAAAATTCAGGCTCATTACTGAAAACGGAATCACAAAAATTATTTCTGCTAATTATAAAGTAAAAAGAGATGTGAAAGGGGAAGCTATTTTAGTAGTTGGGATTGATAAGGATATCACCGAACTAGAATTAGCCGCTAAATCAGTAAAAGAGCAAGAAGAAAGATACAAAACCTTGTCTGCAGCTACATTTGAATCTATTCTCATATCTGAAAATGGCATGTGTATTGACCAAAATGAAACTGCAAGAAAAACGTTTGGTTATTCTGATAAAGAAGCTATTGGCAAAAACGCCATCGAATGGATAGCACCTGAATACAGAGAGCTCATTATCAACAAGCTAAAAACAGAAAACCTTCAACCATATCAAACCACAGCACAAAGAAAAGACAAAAGTAAATTCCACTGCGAAGTACAAGAAAGAATTCTTTATAAAAATGATAGAAAGCTAAAATTCACCGCAATAAAGGATATAAGCTCTAGAGTTTCCACTGAAAAAGCACTATTTAAAAGTGAGGAACGTTTTAACCTGGCCATGGAAGCTACTCACGATGGATTATTTGATTGGAACTTGATAACTAATGAAATATATTACTCCCCTGGTTGGAAACGCATGCTAGGTTATGAGGATTCTGAATTGGAAAACACCTTCAAAACATGGGAAGATTTAACTCATCCTGATGATATTAAGCGCTCATGGAAAATGCTTGACAAACATATCAAAGGTGAAATACCTCGATTTGAAGTTGAATTTCGCATGAAGCATAAAAAGGGTCATTGGGTGGATATTTTAGCACGTGCAAAGGTTACTGTAAATAAAGAAAATAAACCAATCAGAATTATTGGAACGCATATTGACCTTACTGATATTAAAAAAGCGGAGCAGCTATTACAGTTTCAAAAACAAATATCAAAACAATACTTGGAAATTGCTGGGGTCATGTTTATTGCATTAGATATAAATCAAAATGTTGTTCTAGTCAATCAAAAAGGATGTGATATTTTAGGATATAAAGAAGAAGAAATTATTGGTAAAAACTGGTTCGACCATTTCATACCTCAACATAATATCGATCAAGTAAAAAGTGTATTTAATGAAGCTTTAGAAGATGAAACAAATCTCATTGAATATTTTGAAAACCCCATAATTAGAAAAGATGGAGAAAAAAGAATCATTGCTTGGTATAATGCTACCCTTAGGGATGAAAATGGGAAAGCAATACGATTCGTTTCCTCTGGTGCTGACATCACAGAACGAGTAAGCACCCAAAAAGCTTTAAGTGAAAGTGAAGAAACATTGCGATTGGCTTTAGACTCCAGCAAACAAGGCATTTATGACTTCAACATACAAACTGGTGAAATTAAAGTAAGTGACAGCTACATCATCATGATAGGTCATAACCCGAAAACATTTATTGAAACTAATGAAAAATGGACCAACAGATTGCATCCGAATGATGTTAATCATGTTTTGAAAAACTATTCCGATTATATAGAAGGTAAAATTCCAGCTTATCGTATTGAATTTCGAATTAAAACAAAACAAGGAAAATGGAAGTGGATACTTTCCATGGGTAGTATAGTAGAATATACAGAAGATGGAAAACCACTCAGAATGCTTGGAACTCATACAGATATTGATAAGATTAAAAAAACACAATTGGCATTACAACAGAGCGAAGAAAAATACCGCGCCATGTATGATAATGCCCCGTTAGGCTATCAATCCCTTGACAAAAATGGAGATTTATTGGATGTAAACCCCACTTGGACAAAAATACTAGGCTATAAAAAAGAAGAAGTTATCGGTAAGCATTTTGGATCTTTTCTACATCCAAGTCAAGTTGAACTTTTTAAAGAAAGATTCCCCAAATTCAAAGCTTTGGGGAATGTAAACAATGTGCTTTTCAAGATGGTTAAAAAGGATGGGACCGAAATAGACGTTTCTTATGAAGGCTGCGCTGGATATACACCCGATGGCCAATTCAAACAAACCTATTGCACGTTTAAAGAAATAACTGAGGAAGTAAAAGCTAAAGAAGCCTTAATAAAAGCAAAAGAAAATGCTGAAAGAAGCGACCATTATTCTAAAATCATTGCTAAACTCGCAAAAGAAATTATCAATAGTGATCTTTCAATAGAAGTTATTGCAAAATTAACCTATGACTACGCATTATCTTTAACCAAGAGCAAATATGGGTTTGTTTCTTCTATCGATCCTGAAACAGGAGACAATATTGCCCACACTTTAAGTGAAATGATGAAACACATGTGTAATGTTGAAAATAGTTCTATCATTTTTCCAAAAAGAGCTGAGGGCTATCCTTCACTTTGGGGTCATGCGTTAAATACACAAAAAGCATTTTACAGTAACAAACCTAGCATTCATCCAAAATCACAAGGCATTCCAAAAGGCCATATACCATTAGAAAACTTTCTATCGGTTCCTGTAATGATTAAAAACAAACTGGTTGGCCAAATCGCCTTAGCAAATAAAGAAGAAGGATACAGCAATGAAGATATAAAAGTAATCAAGGAAATTGGGTATTTATATGGCTTAGCTATATATAGAAAACAAACCGAGACTGAGCTGATCCAAGCTAAAGAAAAGGCTGAAGAAAGCGACCAATTAAAATCTTCATTTTTGGCCAATATGAGTCATGAAATCAGAACTCCAATGAATGGGATATTAGGTTTTGCTGACCTCCTCAAAGAGCCAGGGATAGAAGAAAATGAACGAGAAAAATTTTTAGGGATTATCCAAAAAAGTGGTCATAGATTACTCAGTATCATCAACGACTTAATTGATATTTCTAAAATAGAAGCTGAACAAATGGAAGTATTTAATGAGGATACTGAAATAAACAAACAAATTGAATACTTGTACACTTTCTTCAAACCGGAAGCCGAAAAGAAAAAAATTGAATTAACTTGCTATACCGCATTACCTGATATGGAAGCCACCATACATTCAGATCGAGAGAAAATTTATGCCATCCTCACCAATCTGATTAAAAATGCAATAAAATATACCAAGCAAGGAAAAATAGAATTCGGGTATATAAAAATTGAGAATCATTTAGAGTTCTATGTAAAAGACACAGGTATAGGCATTCAACATTCTAAGTTAGATAGCATATTCGACCGATTTGTACAGGCAAATCTAACAAACGCTACAGAATATGAAGGTGCAGGACTAGGTTTAGCCATTACTAAAGCTTATGTAGAACTACTGGGAGGAAATATTTGGTTAGAATCGAAAGTTGATAAAGGCTCTACTTTTACATTCACTTTACCAATTGAAAAAAGGAATGCATAGCTTATAAAGATGACCAATTAATTTAGGGTTTCCCAGGGAAATGGTCCACAAACTTCACTTTAATATCTGGGAAGTTATCTACTATTTGAACCTTAACATCTGGAAAATTTTCCACCACTCTCCATTCCCCACAATCATCAGGGAAGTTCTCTACCATCTTAACTTTAAGATCTGGGAAATTGTCTACGATCTTTATCTTAATATCAGGGAAATTATCCACGAATTTAATCTTCCCATGCAATGGAAAACCTTTATAGGTGCAGTTTTCGAAATCTATCTTCTCATCTCCACTATTAAGCTCAGGAACATCACAGCTTTCTTTACCATCTTCAGGTACACAATCGGCTGGAGTAAAACCAATAGCCATGAAAATTAATAAAGATAATGTAAAGGAAATCAAGTATTTTAATCGCTTCATGTCACAAAAATAGAAAAATCTTCTGCAATTATTAAAGATTAACAAAGTCTTTTCAGAAATTAGCCTCCTCAAAATGATAAATCCGTATCTTAGATAAATATTACGAATTCAGAATTATACACTATGAAAGAGCTAAAGCAAATAAAAATATATTGTGAAAATAAAGAAGTAGAGAAAAACTATCCCATTGGAACTACTTTATTAGAAATCCTTGAAAAAGAAAAACCAAAGACAAAATACCCCATTCTTGGCGCTATGCTCAATAATAGTTTGAAAGAATTGGACTATGCCATATACAAACCCAAAAGAGTTCGATTTATCGACTATACACATCCCGATGGCAAGAGAATGTATATGCGTTCCCTGTCTTTTATTTTATTTAAAGCGGTGCGCGACATGTTTCCCGAAGCCAAATTAAAAATTAAGCACTCTGTATCCAATGGCTTCTATTGCAAACTCGAAGGTATCGATGAAGAATCTAACTATAAAGACATTACTGCCCAACTAAAATTAGAAATGCAGAAAACAGTTGCTGCTGATTTTAGTTTTAACCGGGAGGAAATCCCTACTGAAGATGCCATCAAGATATTTGAAGAGTATAAATTGTATGACAAATGCGAACTCATTAAAACTCGTCAACAATTCTACAGTTCCGTTTATCAAATGGATGGGGTCGTTAATTATTTTTATGGATATTTAGTTCCCTCCACCTCCTATATTCAAGTATTCGATTTACTGGCTTATCACGATGGAATGCTTTTATTACCGCCAAAAACAGAAAATCCGAACGAACTGGAGGAGGTTATCAATCAACCCAAACTCTTCGAAGCTTTCAGCGAATTTAAGGATTGGGTAAACATTATTGGAATTCCAAACGTAGGGCAGTTAAACACAGCTACACAAGAAAAAAAGGTTGGACAAGTCATTAAAATATCTGAAGCACTGCAAGAAAAAAAAATAGCCAGTATAGCTGAAAGGGTAGGAAAGAGAAGACAAGACCTAAAACTCATACTTATCTCAGGCCCGTCTTCTTCTGGGAAAACTACATTTGCTAAACGACTCTCTATTCAACTCAATGTCATAGGCATCGATCCTATTGTTCTTTCTATGGACAATTATTTTGTGGAAAGAGAGTTGACTCCAAAAGATGAAAATGGTGAACTCGATTTTGAAAACCCTCATGCTTTAGATATCAAACTCTTCAACAATAATCTTTTGGATTTGTTTGACGGAAAAGAAATAGACCTTCCTAAATTTTCTTTTGCAACAGGCAAAAAATTCTACGATGGTTCCAAACTTAAATTAAAAGAAAATAGCATTCTATTGGTTGAAGGTATCCATGGCTTAAATCCCATGCTATCCGAAATGATTCCTAACAATCGAAAATTTAAAATATACGTATCGGCTTTAACACCTTTAAGTATCGATTCTACCAACAGAATACCTACCACAGATAACAGACTAATCAGAAGAATTGTAAGAGACCATAATTACCGAAATTACTCAGCATTAGACACCCTTCAACGATGGGCAAGCGTTAGAAATGGTGAAGAAACCCATATTTTTCCATTCCAGGAAGAAGCCGATGTAATGTTTAATACCGCTTTATTATACGAATTGGGGGTGCTAAAAATATGGGCAGAACCTATTTTAAGAGCCGTACCCCCAGTAGTTCCAGAATACTCCGAAGCCAGAAGGCTTTTAAAGTTCCTATCCTATATTAAACCTATTTTCACTAAAGAGATCCCTCCTACTTCAATACTTAGAGAGTTTCTGGATGGGAGTAGCTTTAGTTATTCTTAATTTGTTAATTTATGAGTCTTTTTTTAAGTTTTAAAACCATTTGAGTTCGAGACTTAATGACCCATATTTTTTATTACTTTTGCATCCCTTTTTATGATGCAAGAAATAATAACATATATAGTCCCCGTATTAGTACTCATGGATATTTTCTTTTTATCCATAGCCGGAGGTGTAACACTTCATCCATACAAATGGACGGAAACTATTAAAATCAGTTTGATTTTTTCAATTGTAAATGGTCTAGCTGCTGTTATTGCATTTGGATTTTCTTTTTTAATCAGCCCATTAATCTCTGACTTTTCAAATATTGCGGGTCAATTATTTATAGCTTTTGTGGCAGTTCGAATGATGACCGATGCCAAAAAGATAAAAAATGAAGAACGAACTTTTCTAGTGGAAGACAACAAGATAGTTTGGTCATTGGCTTTGGCCTCCTCATTTAGTATATTTCTTGTATTTCTAGGATTAGGTTTTCTAGGACTAGATAGTAATGCTCCAATTATTATTTTATTCACTGCCTCACTCCTCCTCAGTCAAATGGGATTGTTTTTTGGTAGTCATTATAAGCCAGTAAGGCTTGGAAGAAGCAGTAAACTAGCCGGAGGATTCTTAATATTAGTGATTACGATTCTAAATTTCATCATATGAAAAAAACATACTTTTTAGTAACGATTAGTTACTTGTTTTCAATATTTGCTATCGCTCAAATACCTTCAGGTTATTACGATGATGCCCAAGGTCTTACAGGGGAAAACCTAAAAACGGAGCTTTACAATATCATCAAAGACCATAATATTCAGTCTTATGGCTCTTTATGGGACCATTATTATACTACAGACGACAAACCCAATGGAAAGGTTTGGGATATGTATTCCGACGTTCCTGATGGCACTCCTCCTTATGAATATACTTTTGGTACTAACCAATGTGGAAACTATAATAGTGAAAACGATTGCTATAATAGAGAGCATTCATTTCCTAAAAGTTGGTTTGATGATTCAAGTCCAATGGTTACCGACATTATTCACATTGTGCCTACCGATGGTTATGTGAATGGTAAAAGAGGAAATTTACCTTACGGAGAAACCAATAGCCCAAGCTGGACAAGTATGAATGGCTCCAAAGTAGGAAGCTGCAGCGTATCAGGATTTAACGGAACCATATTTGAACCCATTGATGCTTACAAAGGAGACTTTGCCCGAATTTATTTCTACATGGCCACTCGATACGAAAACCTCATTGCAAGTTGGGAGAATAATTCTGCAAGTTCTGATGATGCACTAAATGGAACCTCCTACCCTTGCTACGAAGAATGGTATTTAAATATGCTTTTAGAATGGCATAGAAACGACCCGGTGAGCCAAAAAGAAGTGGATAGAAATAATGACATCTATGGTATTCAAGACAATAGAAATCCTTTTGTCGATAGACCTTATTATGTAGATCAGATTTGGGATCCAGAAAATGCAGTTTCTGATCTTTCAATTGATGAAATCATGAATATCTATATTGGAGGTAACGGAAACACGCTAAAGTTAAATACGTTAGAAGCAACTCACGAAACATTCCAATTGAAACTATTCAATATTTCTGGTCAAGAATTAAGACAAGAAAATATGAACCATTCAACTTATGAAATGGATATTGCGAACACCCAAAAAGGATGCTATATTCTTCAGATTATGAACACCGATAACCAACAATTATATCACTCTAAATTTATCAAATAGTGGCAAATATTAGATTAACCAAAGAGTTTAAATTTGAAACCGCACATGCTCTGATGGGCTATGATGGTTTGTGTAAACATATTCACGGGCATTCATACGAATTATTGGTAACCGTAATAGGGAAACCCATTGAGGATGAAAACAATCCCAAACTAGGTATGGTTATGGATTTTGGCGACCTCAAAAAAATTGTGAAAGAAGAGGTAGTTGACAAGATGGACCATTGCTTAATCCTCAACGAAAAAGGAGCTAAAGCCGAAGCCCTAAAACAGAGCGACGAGATGTTCCAACGAGTAGTTACCGTTCCTTATCAACCTACCAGCGAGATGATGCTCATTGATTTTGCAGAAAGAATAAAACCCAGACTTCCAGAACACATCAAACTGCACCATATGATGCTCCGCGAAACCGTAACCAGCTATGCTGAATGGTTCGCTTCTGATCAATAGAAGTATTTTATTTTCAGGAAAATAACTGTTAACTATTAACTGTTAACTAAGTATTTGCCCCTACCAATCAATTCCTCTATGGCTTTAAAACAAAAAAGCTTAAGTTTGCAATTCATCCCTAAAATATTTTAAAATGGAAAAAGTTAGTTTTGGAAGCAATGCAATCAAGTATGGTCTCATCGCTGCTGTCCTTTTAATAATCCAAACATTAGTCTATTACTTGTTGGATATTAATGTATTTCAATGGAGTTTTATGTTATTAAGTTTTGCCTTAATGGGTATAATTATTATTTCTTCGATTATCGTAGGAATAAAAAATTTAAGAAAAGCTAATGACGATATTATTAGTTTTGGAAAAGCTTTTGGTCAAGGTATGCTAATAGGAACTATTACATTGATTCTTGCAGGTGTATTTTCGCTTGTTTTTAATCTGCTAATAGTCCCAGAATACCTTCCATCACAAATTGATAATTTTGTTGCATTCATGGAAGGTATGAACATACCAGATGATGCAATTGACATGGCAATAGATGAATTTAAAAAAGGTATTACAACAGA
Organism: Lentimicrobium sp. S6; assembly: GCF_013166635.1. NCBI lineage: Bacteria > Pseudomonadati > Bacteroidota > Bacteroidia > Bacteroidales > Lentimicrobiaceae > Lentimicrobium > Lentimicrobium sp. S6. Next base: position 10,116 of record NZ_JABKBZ010000007.1, read on the forward strand.
GGGTCAGATAATGAGTTTCTTCAAAAACACTGCTTTTTTTATTGTTATCACACTCATTGCTTCATTAATTATTGCAGCAGCATTGAAAAAAGAAGATACTCAATCCGATATTTTCTAAATTTGCCGAATGGATATATCAGTTATTGTACCCGTCTACAACGAAGTAGATTCTCTTCCCAAGTTAGCTGAGTGGATAGAGAAAGTCATGGATGAAAATAAGTTCTCTTATGAGGTCCTTTTTGTAGACGATGGAAGCCGCGATGGCTCTTGGAAAGTTATTGAGGAGCTTTCTAATGGAAACTTCCGACTTAAAGGAATACGATTCCAAAGAAACTATGGAAAGTCGGCAGCATTAAACCAAGGGTTTACCGAATGCCAAGGCGAAGTGGTCATTACCATGGATGCAGACTTACAAGACAGTCCCGATGAAATCCCAGGATTATATGATATGATTATGAAGGATAAATTCGATTTGGTTTCTGGTTGGAAAAAGAAAAGAAACGATCCTCTTAACAAAACCATCCCCTCTAAGTTTTTCAATGGGGCTACTGGTATGATGACTGGTATAAAACTCCACGATTTCAATTGTGGTCTTAAGGCTTATCACTCCGATGTGATTAAATCCATAGAAGTATATGGCGAAATGCACCGTTATATTCCTGTCATTGCTAAATGGGCTGGATTTAATAAAATTGGTGAGAAAGTAGTGACTCATTACCCACGCCAATTTGGAATCACCAAATTTGGAATTGAAAGATATGTAAATGGATTTCTCGACCTGCTAAGCATTAGCTTTGTCGGTCGTTTTGGGAAGCGGCCTATGCATTTCTTTGGTTTTATGGGTACTTTAGTTTTTTTCGTTGGGTTTGTAATCGCTATGTATTTGGCTTATGCTAAATTCTTTATGGAAGGTTATCGAATGACTGATAGGCCTCTATTTTACTTCGGTTTATTAGCCATGGCCGTTGGAGTTCAGCTCTTTCTAGCTGGTTTTTTAGGAGAATTGATTTCCAGATCATCAAACGACAAAAACAATTATTTAATTGCAAAAACGGTGGGCTTAAAAGACGAAAAATAGATTCATCTACCCCTTTTTATAAAACTCTTTTTACATGTACGATTTCGATAAAGTTATAGAGCGATCCGAAACAAATTCTGTAAAATACGACCTCAGAGAATTCTTTTTTCAAGATAAAGATGTGATTCCCATGTGGGTGGCAGATATGGACTTTGAAACGCCAGAGTTTATCAGAGATGCCATAAAAAAGAGAGCTGAACATCCTATTTATGGCTACAGCATTAAGCCTGAATCATATTTTCAATCTATTATCAATTGGTTAAAGAAACGTTTCACTTGGGACATAGAAAAGAAAGATATTCTATTTAGCCCTGGAGTAGTTCCAGGATTTACTTTGGCTATTATGGCCTATACTCAGCCTGGCGATAAAGTAGTGACTCAACCACCAGTATACTTCCCATTCTTTCAAAGTGTAGAAGATAATGGTAGAGAATTGGTTTATAACCAACTGATAGAGAAAGACAATTATTATACTATTGATTTTGAAGACCTAGATACTAAATTAAGCGATCCTAAAGCTAAAGTCCTTTTAATTTCGAGTCCACACAACCCTGTAGGACGAGTATGGCATAGTGAAGAATTAGAAAAAATGGTCACTTTATGTCATAAGCACGACGTTTTGATTCTTACCGATGAAATACATTCCGACTTAGTTTTCAAAGGAAGCCAACACATTCCAACAGCCTCTATTTCAAATACTGCAAAGGAATTATGTGTGACATTTATGGCACCCAGTAAGACTTTCAATATGGCTGGGCTTTCTACTTCCTTTTTGGTGATTCAAAACGAAAAGCTAAAGAAAAAATACGAGGAGATTCTGCAAGCTTATCATTTGGGCATGGGAAATGTATTTGGCAATGAAGCTCTTGAAGCAGCTTATAATTTTGGTGAAGATTGGTTGGAAGAGCTAAACGAGTACTTGAGTAGCAACACCAACTTTGTTTTTAATTTCTTAGAAAAAAACATCCCTGAAATCACTTTCTTAAAACCAGAAGCTACCTATTTATTATGGCTTAATTGTAAAGAGCTGGGTTTAAATGAAAAAGAATTACCCGCATTTTTTATTAAGAAAGCTGGGCTTGGTTTAAATAATGGAACTATATTTGGACCTGGTGGTAATGGATATATGCGCATGAATGTTGCTTGTCCTCTTTCTACCATAAAAATAGCATTGGGCCAACTATTACAAGCTATAGAACAACTAAGAAAGGATAAAAGATAAAGTGTTTTTCCTCAGAATATTAGAACAGTTTTTTGTTTGGTTGCAAAAAAAATTGCGCCCTGATGTTTTCATTTTAATTTTAGCCATCCTCATAGGTATCTTAGCAGGTATTTCAGCTTCTTTACTCAAAACCTTCGTTTATAAAATTGACCAGTTTGTTACCAATTTCAGCATAGAAAACGAAATTGACTTTCTATATCTTATTGCGCCAGGAATTGGAATCTTATTGACTTGGGTTTTATTTAAATATGTCATCAAAGACGAAACCAAACATGGAATTCCTAGAATCTTATTTGTAATCAGTCGCCTCGATGGAAAAATGAAATACCATAAAGCATTTTCTTCTATGATAGGAGGAGCTTTAACAGCAGGTTTTGGAGGAAGTATCGGACTGGAGTCTCCCATCATAAGTAGTGGTTCATCTTTTGGTTCGGGAATTGGTCAAATTTTAAAGCTAAACTTCAAAACCAAAACCTTGCTGATTGGATGTGGTGCTGCGGGCGCAATGGCCTCTATCTTTACCACCCCTGTGGCGGCTATAGTATTTGCCTTAGAGGTTTTAATGCTTGACCTTACTATTGCTTCCATCATTCCTCTTTTGGTGGCCTCGGCTACCGGTGCCATTACTGCAAGATTATTAACCAACGAAGCCTTATTATTTAATTTCTCCAGCAATTCTCCATTTGATATTTCAGATTTGCCATTCTACCTTGTTTTTGGCATCCTTGGAGGACTTGTATCACTTTATTTTTCTCACATGCACTTTATTGTTGCAAACATATTTAGCAAATTTAAAAGCTTCAGGTTAAAAATATTTGTAGGTGCTCTATCTCTAGGCATCCTCATTTTTCTTTTTCCAGCCTTATATAGTGAAGGTTATGAAATGATCAGACATATTATGAATGGAGAAGCTGAACTCATCCTTACACACAGCTATGTATTCGATTTCAGAAATATTCCCTATGTTTTCTTAATTTATATCATCCTATTAATTCTTCTAAAGATTATTGCAACTAGTATTACTATTGAAGCAGGTGGAATAGGTGGTATATTTGCTCCTGCTGCAGTAACTGGAGGACTCTTGGGGTTTCTCTATAGCAGAGTTATCAATACCTTTTCTCCTACTACCCATTTACATGAAGATAACTTCACCCTGGTTGGAATGTCCACAATATTGGCTGCTGTTCTGCACGCTCCTCTTACGGCAATTTTCCTTGTAGTGGAAATGACCAATGGATATGGTTTAATTGTTCCCCTAATGCTCACCACCTCTATAGCTTATGTGACCAATAGGACTTTTAATAGCCATTCTATTTTTACCAAACAATTGGCCGAACAAGGCGATTTAATCACTCATCATAAAGATAATGCCGTACTAACCCTCCTCCAAGTCAATCATGTCATTGATAAAGATTTATTAACCATAAAACCAGGAAGTACTTTAGGCGATTTGACCAAATTAATTTCGAAATCGAAAAGAAACATATTCCCCATTGTAGATGAGCATCTCAACTATTCTGGTCTTATTGATATGGATGATGTCAGAGAAGTCATGTTTCAATCGGAAAAATACGGTTGTCCTATCGACGATTTCAAGATGCAGTCGAAGGAACATGTTTCCACCAAAGATGCCATGGAAACAGTAATGCAAAAATTTAAAAATACAGGCTATTATAACCTTCCGGTTGTAGATAATGGGAAATATATAGGATTCGTAAGTAGAGCTAATATTTTTACAGCCTATAGAAAAATGCTTAATGAATTGTCAGATCATTAGGTCATTTACACCACGGAAATGAGGAGCCTCTTACACTATCTGGTGAAGCCATAGCTATTAGATAAGCTCTACTCATCTATCTCTAAACTTCCTTGACCTATTTCTAAATGGTTTTTCTCCGAGATGACACTTCGTCCCAATTCTTTCTCTGTGCTTTCACGAGCATCGCCAGCAACTTTTCCGCCTCTCTTTGCTACGTTTTTGTTTTCATGAAATGATTCAGGTTTTTCATTCTGTGAGATTTCTGTCGTAACCCTTTCGCCCAACATCGTAAATATCAGCTCTAAATCATCCATATTATCAGGTAGATTAACTTTTGATTTAATTGGCAGTTTTTTGAAATCCTTGTATTCACTTGGAGTCATTCCAAAAGTGGCTTTTGAAATTTCTGCCGTCAATATTGCATAATCCCTTTTCTCGGTAATACCTCTTGCTTTCCATTCATCGGTTAGGTTTTGGCGAATGGCAATTCCTCTGAGGCGCTTATCTATCCAATCTTGCGGATAACCTTTTTGCTCGTAAATGGCTTTCATTCGTTCTTGTGCCAGTTCGGGATTTTCAATTTCGTCTAACCGCTCTTTCCCAACTTGTGCCAACCATTGTTTAAAAGGTTCTGCTTTTTTCGAGGGAATGGATTGAATTATCCTGAATGCTCCTTTGGTATTAACACAATCTGTCTTGTATTTTTTGCCGTCTTTTGCCTCTAATTTCAGTTGTACCCAAATTGGGGACAACTGAAATTTTACAAATTCACGGGCTTTTACCTTTCCCCAATATTGCCTTGGAGTAGGGCTTTCAGTAAGTACTTCAACAATATCTACAACAGAATAAAACCACTCTTCTTCGTACCATACTCTGCGAATATTTTTGTCTTGAAATACTACGAGTTTGTTTTCTTGATTGCTCATCTTACCCTCTATTTTTTTAAATATAAGTCAATGCTATTTATGAGTGGCTTTTACATCTGGCTTCTTATTTATGATTCCTCAATCCTGCACTTTCTTTTTTCAGCCTGAACCTAAGTCGAATTTATAATAAACCACCAAACAATCCCCCCTATCTCATCTTACCATAAGCAAAAGGAATTCGATATCCCATTCCCCACTCAATAAAGTCAGCAACAGCACCATTTCTAGTTTTTAAAGCCGCTCTGAAAAACAATTTTTCTGTTAAGTCATAACTTCCGCCAACTTGGATATAAGTATTTCCTTTATGACTAACATGAGAAGATAAATTATACCCCAGTTGTGTCACAAGAGTTAATCTGTACATTCTCAAATAATGAGCAATATGAATTCCATAGTATGATAAATCACCAAAACTGGCATTTTCAATTTTTTCTGGATAATCTCTGAGGGCAGATTCATAAAATCCATCGAAACCAATACCGATTTTACCAACATGATGATAACACCAAGCATAATCCACAGAAGCTGAAGCAACAAAATAGGTAGGCCCATCATAAATTTGAGTAGTAGTAGTCTTTCCTCCCATACTTCCGAATAATATAATCTCAGAATGTCTTTGGAATTTAGAAATCACTTTTCTCTCAAATACAGGTCTAGTTGCAGGTTGATATTCACCATCTATATCTTTAGTATAATTTTTCACTGGATTAAAATTATAACGACCTCCCAAGGCAAATCCCATAAGGTTAATTCCCAAGTTTGGGGTTCTGGTGGAGCCATTCGACATATGAGAAACATCAAAATCAAAAGTGATATCCCATCTTTTTCCAAACTCATAAGTCAAACCAGTGGCAGCATTAAAATAAACATTATGATCCGAACCAATCACCTGTTGATCTGGATTTGTATAGGGATCATATTTGGTGAATCCATAGGACAAGCCCACTCCAAGTTCCCAATTCCACTTTAGCTTACCACCCTTTAACACGGGAGCACGCATAAACATATAAAGTGCGTTTGGATTCCCTAACTCACCACCTTTAAAAAATCCAGACCAAAAACCGACTCCATAAACCGGAAATCCATATAACTGGTCCCATTTCTGTCGCTTTCCATCAGATTGAAAACCCACTCTAATATCATAGGCATTATAGGGATTATCCATAATATCGTCTAAGGTTCCAGAATTCTTCAGAAACCGTCCATGATGCAGCTTCACGTCAATAACATTATAAAAACCATAATCTTCTTTATTTCTTTTATCTTCCAATCTCTTCTGATAATCCTGAGCATTTAGCCCATGAAGTATAAAGAGTGATACGAGTATAAGTATACCTTTTTTCATAGACTTAATTGTTTTTGGTTTTGCTATCAGTCTCCAAATTTGAATGATCTCGAGCAATAGGGACTAATTCATACTCAATATTTCGTGTGTTTGGACGATAGATATTTCCATCCAGAACATCCACAATTAAAGGTATAACACCTGTTACAATATCGAGCATTACATATCCAACATGAGGAAAACGAATCACCTCATATCGCAGGGTTTCATAGCCATCTTTCTTGATTTCTATCAAACTCCCCTCTTGAATTTTCCGTTTCTCTATACGAGTTTTAAAAGGAGTTTCACCAATACAATCTCCATCAAGATATACTTTTGCAGCTAAGGGAGAGCCTGCATTGACCTTAATGGTATTCTTCCTGCCACCTAAAATAGTGGCACAGGAACTCATTGTAGTAACCATTCCAATGACCAACAATAAAGCCATTAGTTTGTAAATGTATTTGTTTTGCATATGCGTTTTTTTCTGTAAATCAGACAATATTATATGACATATTCATACTTTCTTTCTGCTTAAAACCTATCTGTATCTGCAATTTTCTTTATCAGAGTTTATCTTTTGAAGAATGATTGGTAGATAATTAATATATAATCAAAAATAAATAAATTTACCTACATATCCCTACCTCAGTTAAAAAAACCCACTAACCACTGATTTACACATATTTAAAGCCACAAACCCAAGACTATTGTTTTCAGAATGTTTTTTTATAAAATGCTTTGCTTATTTGAGAAATAATCACTTATTTTGCAGTCCGTTTTTAGGAAACAAGAATTAAATTTAAAGCGATGTCTAAAATTTGTGAAATTACAGGTAAGAAAGTTATTACAGGGAATCATGTCTCTCACTCTCATCATAAAACTAGAAGAAAATTTCAAGTAAATCTTCATACTAAAAAGTTCTATGTTCCAGAGGAAGATAAATTCATTACATTGAAGGTATCTGCTAAAGGAATGCGCATTATCGACAAAAAAGGTATAAGCGTTGCTTTAAAAGATGCAAAAGATAAAGGATTTTATAACGCATAAACTCCTGTAAAGATATTTCAAAACGTGCTGTTTGTTCATTCAAGCAGCACTTTTTTTGTTGATTGTCGGTTCTTATATTGGTCTAATCTGCAGGCCAATTGAATTCACAATCTTAATCATTCTTAAATCCAATATCTTGATGGATTATCTAGTAAAGCTCTGATCAATATTTTCTATATTTGCCAGCCATGAATCAGAGGTATTATATTATCATATTTTTATTGAGCTTAGTGACTACCCTCTCCCAAGCTCAAGACCGAGACAAAGTCTTGTTTTCTGGGGTTATTGTTGAAAACGACAGTTTAAAACCAGTTTCCTATGCCAATATTATTATTGTCAATAAAAATTTAGGAACAATGAGTACTATAGAAGGATATTTTGCGTTCTATGCTCAGGAACAAGATACAATTCGTTTTAGCGCTTTAGGATTTGAACCTTCCTTTTATATCATTCCAGAAATGGTAGAAACCGAAAGGTATTCCATCATTCAGGTATTGGGAAGGGACACTCTAGAACTTGCTGAAACCATAATTTATCCTTGGCCTGCTAATGAAAGGGATTTTAAGGAGTCTTTTATTCATGATGAAATAGAAGACGACGAAGTGGTTCAAGCCAAGAAAAATCTTCAGATTAGTGCTATTCAACAGCCTAAAGAAGTGATTTTTCATGAGACTAGTGCCGCTTATAATTTTGATGAGGACATGAAGCGCGTTTCTTATGAAATGTATTATAATGGGCAAAGCCCTCCGCTCACTGTTTTAGATCCCATTGCTTGGTATAAATTTGTAAAAGCCTGGAGAAGAGGCGATTTTAAAAAGAAGAAATAATCATATGAAAATATATACTTTCCCAATCATCATCCTTTTTGCTCTTTTTAGCATAGGACTGCAAGCTCAGGATAGAAAGGCAAAAATTTCTGGTAAGGTGATTGATGAAAATCGACACCCTATTTCTTTAGCCAATGTAAGCATAGATGGAAAACCTGGAGGAACATCAACTGATGATTATGGAAACTATAGCCTTTCGATACCCGCCAATTCAAAAATCACCCTCGTTTTTTCTTTTATCGGTTATAAAACTGAGAAAGTTGAGATTAACATGAAGGAGGCTTTGGAGAAAGTGGTAAACATGACTCTTTTTACTACCGCGAAGCAACTTAGCGATGTCATTGTTGAAGATAAAGAAGTAAGGAAGTCCACATTAACTAGAATAGATCCTCAAGCTGCCTTAGCCATTCCAACTGTCTCTGGAGGAGTAGAAGCTTTAATCAAAACTATGCCTGGAGTTACTTCTAATAACGAATTGAGTTCACAATATTCGGTGAGAGGAGGGAATTTTGATGAAAACCTTGTCTACATTAATGGAATTGAAGTATACAGACCCATTTTAACGAGAAGTGGTCAACAAGAAGGATTGAGTGTAATCAATAGCAATATGGTTTCATCTATCTTATTTTCTGCTGGTGGTTTCGATGCCAAGTATGGCGATAAAATGTCTTCGGTTTTGGATATTAAATATCGTAAACCTACAAAATTCGCTGGCTCTGCAGATATCAGCCTATTAGGTGGTTCTTTCCATTTTGAAGGTATCAATAAGAATAAAAAACTAACTTACATTGCTGGCTTCCGTCAGAAATCAAACCAATACCTCCTCAATTCATTAGATACCAAAGGAGAATACAAGCCTAGCTTTACCGATTTACAAGCATTAATTGGATATCAGATTCATCCAAAATGGAGAGTTGAAGTCTTAGGAAATTATGCCAGAAACTCTTATAAACTGACTCCTGAAAATAGAGAAACTGCTTTTGGCCATATTAAAGAAGCCTATAAACTGAAAATCTATTTTGATGGACAGGAAGTAGACCGTTTCGACACTTGGTTTGGAGCAGTTACCACAACATACACTCCTAAAGAAAATGTTCAGTTAAAACTTATAGGAAGTGGCTATCAAAGCTTCGAAAGAGAAAACTATGACATTCAAGGACAATATTGGATTGGTAAACTATCAACAGATTTGGGACAAGAAGATTTTGGAGAAGTTACAGAAAGCAAAGGCGTTGGAACCTATTTAAACCATGCTAGAAACAGACTCAATGCAACAGTTTATAGCATAGAGCATCAAGGTATTAAAGAAAACGATCTAAGTATTCTACAATGGGGTTTAAAATTCCAACATGAAGCCTTCGAAGATAGAATGCGAGAATGGGAAATGGTAGATTCTGCAGGGTATTCTAGTCCAAATCCTCCTGACTCATTAGGTTACATGAACCCAGGAGCACAAATTGTTTATCCATTTACTTTGTTTGACACCGTCATATCTAATAACAAAATAGCTTCGAATCGTATTACTGGATACCTTCAGAACAACTGGGATTTCTATCATCCTAAAAACCAAATGTCTTTAACTGTTGGCGCACGTTTTAACTATTGGACTTATAATGAGCAATTCTTGGTTAGCCCTCGATTGGCATTTAGTTATAAACCAGAATGGGAAAAAGATGTTTTATTCCGCGCTGCCGCCGGAGTGTATTATCAACCTCCTTTTTATAAGGAATTACGAAGACCCGATGGCTCACTAAATCCTGAAATAAAAGCTCAAGCTTCCTATCATTTTGTGGTGGGTTCCGATTATAATTTTATCATGTGGGAAAGACCTTTTAAGCTCACCTCAGAGGCTTACTATAAGTATATGGACAATCTGATTCCTTTCTATGTGGAGAATGTAAGGATTGTTTATAGTGGAGAGAATAGCTCTAGAGGATACGCTACTGGTATCGACATGAAGATTAATGGTGAATTTGTGCAAGGAGTAGAAAGTTGGATGAGTTTATCGGTCATGAAAACCAATGAAATTTTCCGTGATAACTTTTATAATGACATATTCAGTGCTGACCCTAATGCTGAAGTACAAAATGTTTGGGTACCTAGACCTACCGACCAAAGAGTAACTGTAAATATATTTTTCCAAGACTACCTACCCATGTTACCTAATTTCAAGATGAATATGAATTTGGGCTTTGGCACTGGACTTCCTGTTTTTTATCCAAATTCGGATTATAATACAGTTATCACCAGAACCCCAATGTATAGACGTGTTGACATAGGTTTTGCCTATGAAATAATAGGACCAAAAACCAAAAAACCAACCAAAGGTGTTTTCAAACACTTTACCAATATGGACTTAACTTTTGAGATTCTTAACCTCCTAGACATTAAAAATGTGGTGAGTTACCTTTGGGTGAAGGACAATCAAAACTATGTTTATTTGGTTCCCAATTATCTAACTCCACGTCAGTTGAATCTTAAACTGGCGGTTAGGTTTTAAGAAATGAGAATAAATCTTTTCAAGACTTCCACTTACATATGATAATTCCTATTTTTGCTTTATGACTATCAATAATACATCTGCAAAACCATTTTTGAAATGGGCTGGTGGTAAGACTCAACTTTTAAGTGAAATAGAAAAAAGAATTCCATTTAAAAAAGACGATCGTTTTACATATATTGAACCCTTTGTTGGTAGTGGAGCTGTATTTATCTGGATGATGAGAAGCTTTCCTAAGATTGAGAAAGCTGTAATAAACGATGTGAATTCTGATTTAACCCAAGCCTATGATAGCGTTAAGAATCACCTTAAAGAGTTAACCTCCATACTATTTGATTTTGAAAAAGAGTATAATTCACTGATACATGAACCCGAAAAAAGAAGCCAAATATATTATCAAAAGCGTGATTTATTCAACACCCGAAAATCCTCAGCAGTTGAACAGAGCGCATTATTTATATTCTTGAATAAAACCTGTTATAACGGCCTCTACAGAGTAAATAAAAGCAATGAGTATAATGTTCCACAAGGGAATTACAAAAAGCCTAAAATTTGTAATGCTAAAAATTTACTAGCACTTTCAGAGCTTCTCCGGAAGGTTATCATTTTAAATGGCGATTATAAAGAGACTTTGAATACTGCCGATGAGAGGAGCCTTTTTTATTTCGATCCTCCTTATAAACCTATTTCTCGGAGCAGCAACTTTAATTCCTATTCGCAAAATGTATTTGGAGATAAAGAGCAAATAGAGTTAAAAGAGTTTTGTGATATTGTTGGTGAGCAAGGAAAGCTATGGTTATTGAGCAATTCCGACCTTAGAAATGCCGAGCCAAAGGATGAGTTTTTCGATACTTTATATCAAGATTATAAAATAGAGAGAGTTTTGGCAAAACGAAGAATCAACTCCAACTCAAAAAAAAGAGGTCTGCTTACAGAGTTGTTGATTTCTAACTACTAACAATTAAAGGTATTTTTGCTCCCTTGTCTATCTGCTTTGGCCAGGCAGACTTTAGGGTTTTGGGGTAAACAAAAAAACACTAATTCTGAAAGACACTAAAACGCCTACTTCTTCATCACCAAACAGAAAGCAGTTCCTTTATTCACATCACTCTCCACACGTATTTCAGCTCCAATAATATTGGCATATTCTTTCACTAACAACAAGCCCATTCCGCTACTTTTCTCATTTTGTGTTCCTGGCCTATTAAAATTACAATCGAGCTTAAATAAGCCTTGGATTTTATCCTTAGGAATCCCAATTCCTTCATCAATAACACAAATGAGAACTTGTCCGTCTTGTTCTTCCAAGGTCATACTTATAAGGCCTCCCACTTGACTATACTTAATGGCATTGCCCAGTAGGTTTTGGAGAATTTGAGAACATAATTTATGATCGGAATTTACTATATAACCCTCCTCCGCTCTCATTTCTAAATGGATCTCTTTTTTCTTAAGCTGTAAAGAGAAGATTGTTTTAACTTCATGAAATAGATTGAATACTTTAAACTCCTCTTTTTCAGCCTTTATGAGTCCTTGCTGAGTCTTTCCCCAGTCTAATAAATCTTCTAATAATCGGTAGGTTTGTATGGAGGATTGATTTAATTGTTGAATTCCTTCTTTCTTTTCTTGGTCTGGCATTTCATCCCAATCCAACTCCATAAGCTCAAGCAAACCGAGTAAACCAGTAAAAGGATTTTTTAAATCATGACCAAGAATCGAAACAAACCTATCTTTACTCATCAATAAGTCTTTCATCTCCTTCCTCTGCAGCATTAAATCTTTATTAAGCTCCCCTAAACTGTGATTAGAGCTTTGCAAATCAGTATTTAATGAATTAATCTTTTTTCGATTTCTACTTACTATTACTATAATGACCACCAAAACCATAACCATTAAAAAGACAGTTCCAATCACTGCTCTCTGGATAATGATTTCTTGATTCTGGTTTTCATTTTCTTTAGTTAAAAGCTCATAATTGTATTTTTCTTTGGCCATAAATTTCTCATATTCCAATATAGCCATTTGATTATTCACCTCCATGAGCTTCAATGATTCGGAAATTTGATGAAATAACTTATAATGCATCAAAGCATCCTCGTGATTTCCTTGAATGGAATCTAAGGAAGACAATTCTCTATGTGCGTTTTTTTGAAATCTTAAAAGCTCATATTTCATTGATAGTTCCAATCCATCATTTAAAAATGCTCTGGCTTTCTGATAATCTTTATTCCTCAAATGATACATTCCCATATTGGTATAAACAGCAGCTTGGTATGTTGGAAAATCTTCTAGCAAAGTATCATTATATACTAATTCGTAATAATAATTTGCTGAATCAAGAATATTTCTGTCAATGAAAGTATTTCCTATATTGATATTTGCCATTAATTGCTTTCTTGGTAACTCATATGATCGTACCAACTGAATTGATTTTCTAAAGAAATATATTGCAGAATCATAATCGTAAGCAACATCTTTATACAAAAGGCCTAGATTCGCATAATTTACATTCAGTAGATCCAGTTCATCATAGTTCTCATCAATTTTTATCGCCTGAAAATAAAAATCGTATGATTTATCAAAGTCTTCTATGCGATAATAAAACATAGCCAAAGAGCTATACGCTTTGATCAAGTATTCTTTATCTTGTGATGATTCAGTATTCTTCTCAACAATATGGTAGTATTCTGCAGCTTCAATATACTTATCCATATCCAAATAGGTAGAAGCTATATCTAAAACAGATTGTTGATAAAAATCAAACAATCCTTTTTCCAGCGCTATTTCACTTCCCCTTCGCGTATAAAGCAGGGCACTATCTTGAAAGCCTAAACTCCTTAAAGAATATGCAATATTATTATATAACCGGATTTCTTGAAAAGGCACATTCTCATCTACATAAGGAAAAGCTTTTTCATACTCATAAATAGATTGCTCATAATCACCTCTCATATAAATAATTACAGCTTTAGAGCTATATGTTTTGTACAATCCATATTGATAATCAATCTTTTTTGAAGCATTATAAATTGAATCTAAAAATAAACTGGCTGAATCAGGTTTCTTAAAAAGCAGTTTTTTACTTATGGATATCCAATCATTTATAACAGCAGTATCTACTTTATTTAAGTTACCAAAACTCAAATTAACATTGAGAAATACTAATGCAATTATGTATAAAGATTTAAGATTCATAGAGGTCTGTTTTATCAAACAAAGGTTATACCTTTTACTATTTAGTGGAGTTTTAAAATGGATAATATCTAGGTGATTTTTCAATGCTTTAGGCAGATTTCAACTGTATAAAGAAACTAGTTCCTTTACCTTCTTTACTTTCTACCCTGCAGGTTCCATTCATTAAGTATACAAACTCCTTACAGGTCAACAAGCCTAAACCTGTCCCTAATTCATCATTGGTTCCTTTTCGACTAAAAGAAGTGTCTATACTAAATAGTTTATCCAATTGATCTTCTGGAATACCAATCCCATTATCGTTAATTTCCATTTCAACATTCACTCCTATTCGTTTAGCTGAAACAATAATATTTCCACCATCAGGTGTAAATTTAACAGCATTATTGATAAGGTTTGTAAAAACACTTAATAATAGATTGACATCAGCAATTACACGTATATCTTCATCAATTTTATTAATAATTACGTGCTTTTTATCGTTAATCCGCTGTCTTAAAAACGTTATTGAGGATTGTGCTGAATTATATAAAGGAATACTTAGGAAGTCTGGAGTGATATGTCCACGTTGAGTCCTTGACCATTCTAAGAGGTTGACAAGCAGGTTATAAGTATTTCGGCTATTGGAGTGTAATCTTTTAATGATTTTTAATTTTTCAGCATCATTTAAGTCATTAAAATCCTCCTCTAAAATCTCCAACAAACCCAGGAGGCTATTGAAGGGGCCTCGTAAATCGTGGGAAATGATACTAAAAAATTTATCCTTGGTTTGATTTAAACTAATTAATTGGTCGGTTTGTTTTTCAAGGTTTACATTCTTTTCTTCAATAATACTATTCTTTTCAGAAACCTCTGTGTTTTTCTTTATTAATTCTTCATTTAAAACACGCAATTTCATTTTATTACTCAATAATAAGCCCATAAAAACAAGCAGTAGAATTAAACTAATTATAATAATACTATAAACTATTTTTTGTTTATGAATAAGTGCTTCATTTAGCTGATTTTCATTCTGTAGGAATTGATTTTCTCTATCCTTTTTTGCAGTTTCATGAATAATTTCAAGTTCTGCAATTCTGTTTTTTACATTTTCACTGCTTATGCTGTCACTAATTTCATAAAATTTATCCTGATATTTACTGGCGGATTGATAATTTTCTTGCAATGTTTCAAGCTTGTATAATCCTGAATAAGCATTTTGCGAAAACTCTTGAGCCCCTGATTTTAATGATAACTCTAATCCACGGTTTAAGTAATATTTGGCTGAATCTAATTTCTGTAAACCCAAATAAGCCATACCCATATTAACATTAATTGCTCCTGCCCTGTATTCATCTTCATATGTAAGATTTATTCTTAATGCTTTTTGTAAATACCGAAGGCCAAGAGTATAGTTTTGTGCCTTTAATTCCATTCCTCCAAGATTAATAATAGTAGTTAAATATGAATTAGTTGATTTCGTTTTATCAGAATGCAGAGAATAAGCTTTCTGTAAATAAACCCTAGAACTATCATAATCTTCTTTCACTTGCCAATAAGCGACACCCAAATTATTGTATAAATTACAGAGAAAAAAGCTTCTTTTTGGATTTTTGCACAATTCAATTGCTTTAAAAGAATACTTTCTTGACATTTCAAAATTGTCGAGATTTTGATAAACAGTAGCTCGGACAGAATAATAATATGCTAACTTCATAGAATCACCCATATTGATATAATGGTCTTCTACTTTTTGTATATATTCAAGAGCATTTTGATTAAAATCTAACCTAGTATATAACATTGCTAAATCAAAATAAATCTTAGCTTTCTGATCTGTATCATTTAGCTCTTCTGCTAATACCAGTCCTTTATTCAAATAAAGAATTACACTATCGTTATAACTTAAGTTATTATAAAGAGCACCAATATTTGAAATACTAACTAATTGTCTTTCTTTATTACCATATTCAAGAGATTTAGAATAACTTATCCTATAATAATATATAGCACTATCATACTGCCCCTGATACCAAAAATAAGTACCAATTACATTAATGAGCTTTAGCTCTAATTCAGTTCCTTCATTTATCCACCTTTTCGCAGAATCGAGCATTAATAGTGCAGAATCAGGCATAGTCCTCAACATACTAAACGTAAGATTCAAAAATGCATCTTTTTGATCATCAACATCAGTACTCAGCTTACTTTCAAGTTCTTTTTTTCCTGGACTACAACTTACTAACATACCAATCCAGCCAAAACCAAAAAGTAGGACTATTAAACATATGTATTTTCGCATAGTATAAATATACAAAAATTCCTTGTTCAAAAAACATTTCATCACATTTTTTAAACAAGGAATTCCTTGAAGAACAAGTCTTAAGCTAATATGGGTTTATAGCTTTATCTTAATAGACTCTTTGTTAGAATCATTTAAAAACTCAATAACATATATAGTATTCTGTTTTAAGTTTGAAGGAACTTCAAGCTGATGGTTTCCAATACTTAAAAGTCCAATTTGATTATGATATACCACTTGTCCAGACATATTATAGATCTTCATCTCAAATTTGGAAGATTTATTATTTTCAACTTGAATAAAATCTCCATTTGAATGTATCCAAGAAATAGAAAACTCATCATTTGAATTCCCTAAAGAAGAAACACCCACATTCACATCATTCAAATTAATTTTATAGGTAGAAATACCATAAGTGGCAGCATATAAATCTTTAGTTTCAGGTATTAATTTAAAAGCAACCACTGGAACCATAGGCAAATTTCCTGTAATACTTTCCCAATTCTCACCACCATCTACGGTCATATAAATACCTGCATCGGTACCCACAATAATTTCATTAGAATCCTCATAGTCAATGACCATTTGATTTACAGGAAGCTCTGGTAAATTTCCGGAAATACTTTCCCAAGTTTGACCTAAATCAGTAGATTTATAAATATGAGGTAAAGCTTCGTCCCATCTAAATCCAGAAACGGTGGCATAAATGGTATTGGCCACTTGATGATCGAAATACACATCTGTAATCCATCTTTCCGGCAATCCTTCTGAAATATCGTTCCAGAACAATCCTCCATTTGTAGAGATATTTACTCGTCCATCTGCTGAACCTGCCATAACTAAGGAAGGATTCACAGAGGATACTGCCAAACAAGTCAAGGAGTGAAAATAATTATCACCTCCTTGGGTTAAATCAGGACTCACAGCGGTCCAACTATCACCATTATTAGATGTTTTCCAAACTCTATGTGTGCCAAAATAAGCTGTTTCATTTTGCCCTGGAGTTAACTCTAAAGGAGCCGACCAGTTCTTCCTATCGTTTGACATATCATAGGCTACATATTCGTAATATGGATTATTGTCTTGGGCGTTATAACTTCTGTACAGCTCTCCATATTGATATTCTGCCCATGCTATATCATTATTTTGTTGATTGATTCTGTTATACATTCCATCTCCACCCAAAATAGCTTCCCAGGTATCAGGCTCATCTCCATTAATCGTTCTAATGGAGTTATTATCTTGAGTCCCTCCTACTTGAAAATTTTGATTGGTTTCACTCACATCATAAGCATAGAATTGTGTAATAGGTAAATTATTGATTTTAACCCAACTAGAACCTAAATTTGTGGAATAGTACAAACCACCATCGTTACCTAAATACACTCTATCTGACTCTTGATCAAAAAACATGGCATGATGATCAACATGAACTCCGGAATTATCCACATTGGTCCAGGAGTTTCCTGAGTTTGTAGTTCTATACATGGTTTGACCTAATGCAAAAACCACTTGCTCGTCTTCTGGATGAACTCGTACCTGACCGAAATACCAGCCAAAGCTACTTCCCATTCCTTCTAGGCTACTATCGTTTAGGCGGCTCCAATTGTCTCCACCATCCTCCGTTTTAAAAGCCCAAACTTCTTGGTCGGGCATATCGTAGGTGGCATATAAAACCTCAGGATTAGACTCTGAAATAGTGATACCAACTCTACCTTTATCTAATAATTCGTGAGGAAGTCCTTCACTTAGTTCATCCCAAGTATCACCACCATCTGTAGTTCTATAAATACCTGTAGTCACTCCAAAAGAACGACGAGTGGTAAAGCCCCTAGTTCTTTCCCAAAAAGCTGCATAAAGAATCTCAGGATTTTCTGGATTTTGCACCAAATCGATAGCCGCAGTAGTATCGCTAACAAAAAGAACTTGTTCCCAGTTGGCACCACCATCTTCACTTCTGTAGATTCCTCTATCTTCGCTTGGAGAAAACAGATTCCCACTAGCTGCGGCAAAAACCCTTTGAGAATTATAAGGGTCGACTAACATTCTGGCTATATAAGCTGAGTTTTCTAAACCTGAGAAATCCCAAGTCTCCCCAGCATCTTCCGATTTATATACTCCACTACCTAGGAAGCTAAAACTGCTAGAATTAGCCTCTCCAGTTCCTGCATAAATAATATCAGAATTATTAGGGTCTATGGCTAAATCACCAATAGAAATGGTCGGAATTCCCTCAAAAAGTTGATCCCAAGTTTCACCAGCATTCTCTGTTTTAAAAATCCCTCCGGTTGCTGCTCCGATATAAATAATATCAGATTGTCCCAAAGGCATTTCAATATCGGTAATTCTACCTCCAATATTTGTCGGCCCAACAAATTCCCATTCGTAATCCAAACTTCTACTTTGCTGATTCATCTGATGAGCTTTCTTCATCTCAGCCAAATAAACATCGGTTTTGATTTCTGAATAAGGATACATTCTTTGCTGTCCCATCCACTCTCCAGGTAATAGCTTAGGCTGGTCTAATTCCTTTTTATCTAAAAACAGAAAAGAAACACCAAAAACCATTACAATAAAAGCAAGTATTGTTGCAAATCTTTTAATATTAGTCATAAGTATGTGTGTTTGTGTATTGTGTCATTACATTTCCTACAAAAATAATAGGAATTTAGGAGCATTAAAAGAATTAAAGAATAATTATCATTCTAATGATTTACACCCTATTTTTCTTTCTTTAAAATGGCGGTATATCCTCCTCCTTTATGCATCTTCACTTGTATTTTCTCTGAGGATTCTATTGAAGTAGATATATGCTTATAATCTTGAGCATTCTTATCAGAATTAATTCCGTCTTGCATGATTTCTACTTGGTAAGAAGCTTTTTCTAAAAAATCGAGTTCAATTTCAAATTCTTGTTCTTCTACGGTCATTCCACCAAGATACCAGTTATTGCCATTTCTACGAGCCATTAATATATAGGAGCCTACTTTTGCTTCTAAAACTATGGTTTCGTCCCAAGTAGTTGGAATCTGAGATATAAACTGAGTACTTTCTTTTTCACGATAATAATTAGAAGGATTATCACAAAGCATTTGCAAAGGAGATTCATAAATCACATACATGGCCACTTGATGACATCGAGTTCCCATACTCATTGGACGATTCCATCGAATATTAAAATACTCCTCATGTGCATTATCCATAGCCCCTGGCGTATAATCCATTGGACCTGCTGCCATTCTGATAAATGGAAGAGTTAGATTATGTTCTGGAGTCATTATCTTACTCCATTTTACATTTTCTAATCCTTTTAACCCCTCATAATTAAGCACATTTGGATAAGCTCTCCTCAAACCTGCTGGTTTAAAAGCGCCATGATAATCGACCAATAAATGATGTTTGGCCGCAGTCTGTGCCACTCTTTCATAATAATTGACCATATATTGATCGGCACGTTGCATAAAATCTACCTTCACTCCTTTTACTCCCCAGGACTCATACAAACTCATGGCCTCGTCCATCTTTTCATCTAAAGGCCCCCATAAAGTCCAGAGGATGATTCCTACATTTTTCTCTTGACCATATTTAACAAGCTCCTCAACATTTATATCTTTTTGACATTCTAAAATGTTGGTAGTCGTTTTGGACCAGCCTTCATCCAAAATAATATATTCCAATCCATACTCTGAAGCAAAATCGATATAGTATTTATAAGTTTCGTTATTTATTCCTGATTCAAAATCAACTCCAATAATATTATTGGCATTCCACCAATCCCAAGCTACTTTTCCTGGTTTTATCCATTTAGTATCTTCCAATTTCAGTGGTGAAGACAGCTGATAAACCATATTATTCATAGCCAATTGTTTATCATCTTTGGCTAAGCCAAACACACGCCACGGCAAACTTCGTTTTCCTTTTGTAGCAGAAATATAATTAGCCTCCTTAGTTATGGTTTGGTTTCTATCCGCTCCATTTTCATTGGCTTCAATTTCTAAAACCACTTTCGGAAAAATCGCTTTAAAGGAATTGGATTCATTTTGCTTTTCTAGAAACAGACATGGATAATCATAAAGATCAGCCTCAGAGAAAAACACATTATTGCCAAATTGCTTTTGAAATAATACTGGCAATGAACAGAATTCTTTTGAGTCAATCTCACTAAGCTCTTTCTTAACATACAATCGCTCGTAATGAGAAGTCATGGTAGTCTCCTTTGGGAAATACACCAAGTCCTTATCATTCAATTGAAATTCCAGAATTTCATCATTAATAAAAATATCATTCTTAAAATTGAATAACCATCTATAGGCAAAACCTTCATCACCTAATAAAAGCTCCAATTGCACTTTATTGGAGAATTCGATAAGCAATTGTGAATAGATGACTTCTTGTTCAGCAAATTTAACAGGAACTGGATCCTCAACGATTAATGTAATTTGCTCTTCTTTTCTAATCTCATATTTAGAATAATCAATATCGTATTCATCCACCGAACAAGCAATAATCATATCATGTATGAGCTCACTATCCCCATGATACACACTTATTTTCACCTGATTTTCAATAAATATTTCTATGGAATAGGATTTGTCTGGAGACTCTTGAATAATACTTTGACTATTCGATAATAAGGTGGCCATCAATAAAATAAAAATTAGCCAATTATGCTTTTTCATTGGTTTGTGTTTAAAATGAAATATAAATTAGATGCTGTAACCACTATTTAAATAGATACGAATAAAAACGGCTGCAATTATTAAGCTTCCTAAGGCCCAATAATCAAAATCAACCCAATCACGTTTCTTTTTGAATCCTATGGAAGTAGGTTGTTGAACACCCCAAAGTACACCAAGAATAAAAATAAAAACAGTCATGTGCACCAAGGTATCTCTGAACTGAAAATCGGCCTGATGTGGAGTCCGAAATAGGAAATAGGCTATAATTCCTAATGCAGCAGGAAATAATAATTGTGCTTTAACGAGAAACACATTCCTATCTGAATGTAAATGCTTGAAGTACATATTTCCTGTGATTAAAACATGTTTTCTAGAGATTCTACCTAAAAAGAAAAGCAGAAAACCAAATGCTATAGCCATCATAATACGTATAGCCATAGGTATCTTCAATACATCCATTACCGCACCAACACTAAAATTTGAAAAAGCACCCACAATAACATTCCCCAAAAACCATGTTATTGCCAGAATGTAACACCAAAGAAAGTAGAGTTTGATGTTTCCTCTGTATTTTCTACGCCATTTGTAAAGCCTTTCAAATATTATGGCAAAGAATAAAGTATACATGGTTCCGAACATGAAAATTAAAGCAACATCATCATGACTCCAATGGCCATCACTAGGGAATATCAAAAAGCCATAATAAAAAAGTTTACCATAAAACTGATTATAAGACCCTAATAATAGAGCGAATAAATTAGAGGATAGTATCACAGTGAAAATGGCCAACATATAATAAACCAAGGAATTAAATACCATGATCCAAAAGTCAGTATTCTCTTTTAAGGTAAATTCTGAGAGTTTGAACTTTAACTTCATACTTGCCGATTTGATTTTGAGTAAATTCTTAGTGAATATACTCATTTTTCTTCAGCACAAAAGCAATAGACAACAGAAATATATACATTTGCTAAAATTCTATCATAATGAGATATTTTAGTCTATTTATTTTTATAATCATACTTAGCTCTTGCGCTCCACAACCTCAAAACATGAGGATTGAGAAGGCACTACTTGATAACTGGACCTTTTCTGAACCAGGGATAGAAGAATCATTCATAGCCAGAGTACCAGGAAGTATTCACCTCGATTTGCTAGAAAACAAAAAGATTCCAGACCCATTTTTATCCAATAATGAGGAAAAGCTCAAGTGGATTGAAAATAAAGACTGGACCTATTCTACGACTTTTGAATTGAGTAGCGAAGAATTAAAAAAGCAGAAGACAAATCTCATTTTCGAAGGATTAGATACCTATGCTGATGTATACCTCAATGGGGAATTGATTTTTTCTTCGGATAATATGTTCCTAGAGTATTCCAAAAACGTGACTGAGCATCTTCAAGAAAGAAATGACTTAGTAGTTCATTTTAATTCTACTATAAAAATAGCAGAACCTCTTTATGATGCTCACGAGATTCGTTTACCTGCAGGCAACGACAGAAATGAAAAAAGAACCAGTGTTTTCACACGTAAAGCCCCTTACCAGTTTGGTTGGGACTGGGGCCCTCGCCTTGTTGGTGCCAGCATATGGAAACCGGTTTATTTAGAATTCTGGGACGATATTTCTGTTGAAAAACCAAGTTTTACTCAAAAGGAATTGCAAAAAAATATTGCAAAACTAGAAATCGAATTGCCTATTCATTCAACAGAAAAAAAAGAAGTTGAAATACAAATCTTTAAAAATCAAGAATTATTATTCAGTGAAAAAACAAACCTTACAGAAGGTCCTAACCTATTCTCAAAAATCATTGAAATTGAAAACCCAAAACTCTGGTGGCCCAATGGTTATGGAGAAGCCTATTTATATGAATTTACTTTTATAGTAATCGATGGAAAATCTTCTTGGGAAGAAGAATTGAAGATTGGACTCAGAACTATAGAGCTAGAAAGAAAAAAAGACAGTATTGGTGAGAGCTTTCAGTTTGTAGTCAATGAAGAAGCCATTTATATGAAAGGCGCCAATTATATTCCACAAGATGCTTTTCCAAGTAGAGTTTCGGAGAAGGATTATAAAAAAACCATTCAGCTTAGCAAAGAAGCCAATATGAATATGTTGAGAGTATGGGGAGGTGGATATTATGAGATGGACGAGTTTTATGAGCTTTGCGACGAAAATGGAATTCTGGTTTGGCAAGATTTTATGTTTTCTTGTTCCCTCTACCCAGGCGATGAAAATTTCCTTAAAAATGTGGAGGAGGAAGCTCAGCAACAAATTCTCAGATTAAAAAACCATGCCTGTTTAGCACTTTGGTGTGGTAATAACGAGATGAACGAGTTATGGCATAATTGGGGATATCAAACTGCTTTTAACTATTCGGCTCAAGATTCTATAGATACTTGGCATGATTATCTCAAAGTATTTGACGACCTACTCCCCAAACTCGTTGAACAATACGACTCCAATACCGATTATCTAGAATCCTCCCCAGTTTTTGGTTGGGGAAGAGAAGAAAGCATGACTCACGGCGACTCCCATTATTGGGGTATTTGGTGGGGCAAACAACCTTTTGAAATGTATGAGGAAAAAGTACCTCGCTTTTCTTCTGAATTTGGATTTCAATCCCTACCTCACTTAAACACCATCTTCAGTTTTACCGACTCCTCTCAATTGGATTTATTTTCGGAGGATATGAAAGCCCATCAAAAAAGCTCCATCGGTAATCAAACCATCCTCGATTATTTGCCGCAATATTATCCAGAGCCCTCTAACTTTAAAGAGATGATATATGTCAGCCAATTATTACAAGCTTATGGAATGGATTTGGCTTTTAGAGCTCAGCGTTTTGCAAAACCATTATGTATGGGAACTTTATATTGGCAACTCAACGATTGTTGGCCTGGCCTGAGTTGGTCGTCCATAGATTATTACAAACAAAAAAAGGCAACACATTATGTGGCTCAGCAAGACTTTGCTACTTTCTTAGTTCAATCAAAAATCGTAGATAATAGACTCATCAGTACTATTGTTTCAGATAGTTTACAAGATGTTCAAGCTAAACTGGAAATCCTAGTGATGTCCCTTAAAGGAGATACTTTAAAAAGATTTTCTGAAGAGCTTAATATTCCAGCTAATCAAGTCCTTGATTTTGATTTAGCTATGTTTCACATTCGCCAAATTGAACGGCACAAATCATTTATATACAGCAAACTAATAAGTGATGACAAAGTATTGGCTGAACATATCGATTTCTTTGGAAATCCAAAAAACATCAAATTACCCAAAGCAGAATTAGACCTAAAAGAAATTAGCGAAAACCGATTCGAAGTGAGCTCCTCTCCTTCTACTTTCCATTATTCTGTTGCATTGAGCACCAGCGAATTTGGAAATTTCGAACCTAACTTTTTTCATTTATTACCTGGCATGAAAATGATTATTGATTTTGTTCCAAACGAAGAGAACAAAACTATTATGGCTAGAGACATTGACATTATTTCCTTGAACGGTTTTAAATAGTCTAATAACATACTTATACATCTGGATTATTTGGTATATTTGACCCATAAATTTACCAAATGAAAAAAGCAACAATTATCCTTTTACTTTTGATTTCATTTTCTTCATTTTCACAAGAAGATTATGCTTCAACTAATATTGATTCTACCATAATTCAAAGTCTTTCTAAAAAGATTATCTATTTTGATAAAGAATGGAATGAAATACCAAAAGGTAAACACAAATACTATAGGTTATTATCTATATCGGAATACAATTATAAAGGTCAAAAACTATTTGAAGTAAATGACTATTATAAAAATGGGAAAATTCAAATGAATGGATATTCTACTCGAGTTGATACCATTGAGTACATAGGACTAAGCACCTATTACAATCATGATGGTACAATATATCGATATAGTCTATATGAATACGATACCTTTAAGGATGTTTTTCCCCAAGTGGAGAAATATGCATCGAAAATAAAACATTGTGATATTCCAAACAAAACATTACATATTAAATTCCAACCTAGAAAACTTAAATATATTGGTTATAGAAACTCTGATGGCAAAAGAATTGGGGTTTGGCATTTTTATCATAAAAATGGGAAATACATAGTTTGTGATTTTAAAAATGGAATATCTCCTACAGTTATTAGACTTTATAACAAAAATGATGAATTAATTAGAAAAGGATATTATAATCCTAAATCACACTAAATATAATAACAAAACCCATCAAAAAATAATTCTGATGGGTTTTAATTTGGAGCTCAAAAACTAAACTTTAAATTTATAATCAAGTTTACTCAGTTCTTCATTAGCTTTTACTATCTTTTGCTTGAGGTTTTCTTTATAAGCTATGTTCTTCTTCATCAATTCCTCATCGCCAGTAGCCATCATTTGGGAGGCCAAAATAGCAGCGTTTAATGCGCCATTAATTCCTACTGTAGCCACTGGAATACCGGGAGGCATTTGAACAATAGCCAACAATGCATCCATTCCGTCAAGACTGGCTTTAATAGGAACACCAATAACAGGTATTGGAGTCATACTTGCTATCACACCAGGTAAATGGGCAGCCATTCCTGCACCTGCGATAATCACCTTAATTCCATTTTCTTTTGCATTTTTTGCAAACACTTCTACCTCTGCAGGTGTACGATGTGCTGATAATGCATTTATTTCAAAAGGAATTTCCATTTCCTCAAAATATTTTGCAGCTTTTTCCATCACTGGAAGGTCAGAAGTACTGCCCATAATAATACTTACTAATGGTTTCATATATCTATTGTTTTATTTGTTTCGAAGTGCAAAAATAATTGAATATTCATATGATCCTCAGAAACTACTTAAAGAAACACTCCTAAACTTTAGTTAATATTTTATCAAAAAATAATTCGTAATATTGCTAATACCAAAAACTAAAGCATGAAAAAATTTACTCGCATCACTTTCATCTTCTTTGTATTAATAGCTGTCACCTATTTTTTCTTACCTCAATATGTGCAAAAAGCATTAATCCATTTGACTCCAAGTATTGATGATTATAAGATTTTCAATAACAGAACCATAAAAGCAGACGTAGCAGAACCATGGGGAATACACAAAGATTATAATTCCTATAATATAAGTAATGAAGATAGAGCGCAGATGGAAGCTTTAGAACCTATTGCTTATTTGGTGATACAAAATGGTAAAATCCTCTATGAAGAATACTGGGATGGTTATAGTGAAACAAGCCTGTCCAACTCCTTCTCTGCTGCTAAATCTGTAGTTTCTCTGCTGATTGGAATTGCTTTAGATGAGGGGCATATTAAAAGCCTCGACCAAAAAGTAATGGATTTTATTCCTGAATACAATACTCCTAAAAATAGTGTTTTGAGTATACGAGATGTACTCACCATGAGCTCTGGCCTCAATTGGGATGAATCCTATTCTAGCCCATTTTCATTAACAACAGAAGCCTATTATGGCAGCGACCTCCCCAGGTTAATTACATCTTTAGTTGTGGTAGAAGAACCGGGAAAGAAATTCAATTATCTAAGCAGTAATACCGAGGTATTAGCCATGGTTGTACAAGCAGCTACAGGTAAATCTATCAGCGATTATGCATCAGAGAAAATATGGACTAAAATAGGTTCAGAACATGACGCCCTCTGGAATTTAGACAGTAAGGATGGAATGGAGAAAGCTTATTGCTGTTTTAACACTAACGCTAGAGATTTTGCTCGTTTTGGTCAATTAATACTAAATGATGGTAGCTGGAATTCAAAACAAATCGTTTCTGAAAAATATATAAAAGAAGCTACAAGTCCTGCAAAATGGCTATTAGGGGAAGACAACAAACCTTTGAGTTATTATGGCTACCAGTACTGGATCATCAATTATAATGGTCAGCAATTACCTTATATGCGTGGTATTTTAGGACAATATATTATTCCAATAAAAGATAAAAATGCTGTTATTGTTAGATTAGGCCATAAAAGAAGCACAGAATATATCAATCATCACCCTTCTGATGTTTATCATTATTTAGATATAGCAGAAAAAATACTTAAGCCATAACATACTATTATAATGTGTCTTATAAATTATTTATTAATTACAAGATTCTATTCCTATTATTTATATTAATTAAATAGCGTCCTAATAACTAATAAAGATTTCTCGCTACGCTTCGAAATGAACGAAGTAATTGTGTGTAACCAAGGGCGCACAAACCCAATTACATTGACATTGGTATTTGTGCGCCCTTTCTCTCCGTTTTTCTGATGGTCATTTCGAAGGAGAAGTGTGCTTCGACTGAGAAATCTCACTCTTTATAACAAACAGATTTCTCCTTCCTTACAGTCCCTCGAAATGAACTGATATTTTGATATAGTAAAGGCAGAAATGGCTTGTTTTGAGCAGTATTGTTAATTAATTCTATTCTAATTATTTATATTATTTACTTGATACTATTTTAACTATTCACAAAAGCATATCCAAAAGCTGAAGCACAAATTATTAACCCAAAGAATTTTAGAGATTTTTTAACATAAGACCTGTGTTTTTCATATTCAAATCAAGTAGTTAGAAAGGTTTATAATTGGCTTTCATTTCAAAATTTATTATGTTTGCATAATATATTTTCGTATGATAATTTCTAGAAATTAAAAGCTAAATATTCGAAATGAAAAGCAAAACTCCTATTTATAAGCCTAAGAATAATGTAAGAATAATAACTGCTGCATCTTTATTTGATGGCCACGATGCTGCTATTAATGTGATGCGACGAATCATACAATCCAGTGGTGCGGAAGTTATTCATTTAGGCCATAATCGTTCTGTACAAGAAATAGTAGATTGCGCCATACAAGAAGATGCACAAGCTATTGCTATCACCAGTTATCAAGGAGGCCATAATGAATTTTTCACCTACATGTACGACCTATTAAAGGAAAAAGATTGTGAACATATTAAGATTTTCGGAGGTGGTGGAGGAGTCATATTACCCACAGAAATTGAAGAATTACACAAATATGGGATTACTAGAATATACTCACCAGATGATGGTCGTGAATTAGGCTTACAAGGAATGATTAATGATTTATTGGAGCAATCTGATTTTCCAACCGGTAAAAATATTACATTTCAAAAAGAGCTCATCATACAAAAAGATGCAAAGCATATTGGCCAGTTGATTTCTGCCATGGAGAATTATCCTGATGAAACGGAGGAGGCTAGAAATAAAATAGAGGCCATGATTTCAAAAGAAATCCCTGTGATAGGAATTACGGGTACAGGTGGTAGTGGGAAGTCCTCATTAGTTGACGAGTTAGTTAGAAGATATTTAGCAGATTTTACGGACAAAACCATTGCAATTATCTCGGTAGATCCTTCAAAAAGAAAATCTGGAGGAGCTCTTTTAGGAGATAGAATCAGAATGAACAGTATCAATAACTCGAGAGTCTACATGCGTTCTCTCGCCACTCGTCAAGCCAATTTAGCCCTGTCGCGCTATGTAGCTGATGCTTTAAACATACTCAAAGCTGCTAATTTTGATCTCCTCATTTTAGAGACTAGCGGTATTGGACAATCGGATACTGAAATTACAGAGTTTAGTGATACAAGTCTCTATGTAATGACTCCTGAATACGGAGCAGCCACACAACTAGAAAAGATTGACATGCTA
Source organism: Lentimicrobium sp. S6 (assembly GCF_013166635.1). NCBI lineage: Bacteria > Pseudomonadati > Bacteroidota > Bacteroidia > Bacteroidales > Lentimicrobiaceae > Lentimicrobium > Lentimicrobium sp. S6. Next base: position 38,630 of record NZ_JABKBZ010000007.1, read on the forward strand.
GATTTTGCTGACTTTATCGCCATTAATAAATTCGATAAAAGAGGAGCGCTAGATGCTTTACGTGATGTGAAAAAGCAATACATGAGAAATCATGGTCTTTTTGATGCGGAACTGGATGATTTACCTGTCTTTGGAACAGTAGCTTCTCAATTTCACGACACGGGAGTTGTAGAATTATATATTGAATTGATTAAAAAGGTAAATGAGATTAGCGCAGGTAAATTCCCAAGCCAGCAATTAAGAGAGAAAAATCAGAAAAAGACATTTATCATTCCACCAAATAGGACAAGATATCTTAGTGAAATTTCAGAAACCATCAGAAATTATAACCAATGGGTGGAAAAACAAGCTGAATTGGCGCATCAACTTCATGGGCTCGAAATGGCCAAATCTCATCTGGAATCTAGCCATGTATCAATTCAACTCATCCAAGAACTAGATAAAGAAATACATCAACAGAATCTAGATTTAGATCCAAGAAACAAAGAAATACTAAAAAACTGGGACACCAAAGTAGCTCAATTTTCTGGTGATGAATTTTCCTATAAAGTTAGAGATAAAGAAATTAAAGTCACCACAAACACCACAACACTTTCTGGACTCAAGATTAATAAACTGGCCCTCCCCAAATACAAGAGTAAAGGAGATATTTTAAAATGGTCATTACTTGAAAACCTACCTGGAGAGTTTCCTTATGCCGCTGGAGTATTCCCATTTAAAAGAGAAGGTGAAGATCCTACGAGAATGTTTGCAGGAGAAGGAGGCCCTGAAAGAACCAATAAACGATTCCATTATGTATCTAAAGGATTGCCGGCAAAAAGGCTTTCCACTGCATTCGATTCTGTAACGCTTTATGGGGAAGATCCAGATCGTAGACCTGATATTTATGGGAAAATAGGTAATGCTGGAGTAAGTATTGCTTGCTTAGATGATGCTAAGAAATTATATTCTGGTTTCAATTTATCAGATCCGAAAACTTCTGTTTCCATGACTATTAATGGTCCAGCTCCTATTTTAGTAGGTTATTTTATGAATGCAGCTATAGATCAACAATGCGAAATCTATATCAAAGAGAATGGCTTAGAGGATTCTGTCCATAAAAAGATAGAAGAATTATTTGCCAAAAAAGGAACTCAACGTCCATCCTATCAAGGAGAACTTCCAGAAACAAATAATGGCTTAGGGTTAATGCTTCTGGGTGTAACCGGAGATATGGTTTTACCTAATAAGGTTTATCAAAGAATCAAGGAGGACACAATTTGCAGAGTAAGAGGAACGGTTCAAGCTGACATCCTCAAAGAAGATCAAGCCCAAAATACCTGTATTTATTCTACTGATTTTAGCTTAAAACTGATGGGAGATGTCCAAGAATACTTTATCGATAATAATATCAATAATTTCTATTCGGTATCAATATCAGGATATCATATTGCAGAAGCTGGTGCTAATCCAATTTCTCAACTGGCTTTTACACTTTCTAATGGCTTCACTTATGTTGAATATTACCTAAGCCGAGGAATGGACATCAATAAATTTGCACCTAACCTATCTTTCTTTTTCAGCAATGGATTAGAACCAGAATATGCAGTAATAGGAAGAGTAGCTAGAATTATTTGGGCAAAAGCTATGAAGAATAAATACGGTGCCAATAGTCGTTCACAAAAACTAAAATATCATATTCAGACTTCAGGTCGTTCACTTCATGCCCAGGAGATCGATTTTAATGACATAAGAACTACCCTACAAGCACTTTATGCCATATACGACAACTGTAACTCACTCCATACCAATGCATATGATGAAGCCATCACTACACCTACTGAGGAGTCTGTTAGACGAGCAATGGCGATTCAACTGATCATCAATCATGAATTGGGAATGGCAAAAAACCAGAATCCTCTTCAAGGTGCATTTATTATTGAAGAATTAACTGCTTTGGTTGAAGAAGCAGTACTTTCAGAGTTTGACAGAATTACAGAAAGAGGAGGTGTATTAGGAGCCATGGAAACCATGTATCAACGTTCAAAAATACAAGAGGAATCCTTATATTATGAAGGGCTTAAACACTCTGGAGGACTTCCAATCATGGGTGTTAATACATTTTTGAGCTCGAATGGATCTCCTACCATTATTCCTCAAAATGTGATTAGAGCTAGACCTGAAGAAAAGGAATATCAAATTGAAATGCTAGGTCAGTTACATCACACTTATCAAGAAGAATCCGAAAAAGAAATAGCAGAATTAAAAGAAGTAGCTTCAAAAGGAGGAAATATTTTCAATCAATTAATGGAAACCACCAAACATTGTTCTTTAGGTCAAATTACCGGAGCATTATTCAATATTGGTGGACAATACAGAAGAAATATGTAGTTATAATTTCATAGATAAAAATATAGATATTTTTCACTGAAAATATTTTTATCTTCGCTTATTGAACACCTTAAAAAACGACACACATGATATCAAAAGAAATATTGGTGATTTACCCACAAGTACACCAAACAAAAATTGCCGTTTACCGAAATATAAATGTAATCTTCCTAAAAACAATAAAGCATAAAGCGGAGGATCTTGATAAGTTTAACCAAGTAATGGATCAGGTTGATTTTAGAACGCAAGCTATACTTTCTGAACTAAAGTCAAATGATGTCAACTATGAGGCCATAGAAGTTGTTGTGGCCAGAGGAGGATTAATAAAACCTTTAAAAGTTGCTGGAGTATATGAGATAAACGATTTAATGAAGGAACATTTATTAACTGGTTATCAAGGAATGCACGAAACCAATATGGGTGGAATTATTGCAGATAATATTTCTAAAGAACTACCAAATGCTCGTGCATTTTTAGCAGATCCAGTAGTCGTCGATGAACTTGATGATATTGCCAGAGTAACCGGCCATCCAGAATTTGAACGAAAATCTATTTTCCATGCTTTGAATCATAAATACATAGCAAGAAAATTTGCCAAGAGCAATAATAAATGTTATTATGACATGCGAATGATTATTGCACATATAGGTGGTGGTGGAACTTCAATTGGAGCGCACAAAGGTGGGAAAGTTGTTGATGTGAATCAAGCATTTGATGGCGCTGGCCCATTTTCTCTTCATAGAACAGGTACTTTACCAACTGGTAAACTAGTAGACACTTGCTTTAGCGGAAAATACACTAAAGAAGAAATCATGAATATGATTACAAAAGAGGGCGGCATTCATGCTCATCTAGGCACAAGTAATATTCATGAAATATTTGAAAGAATTGCCAATGGTGACGAAAAAGCTAAATTCTATATGGAAGCCATGGCATATAATGTAGCCAAGCACATTGGCAGTATGGCTGCAGCTCTCGATTTCAATGTAGACGCTATCTTATTAAGTGGCAGCATTTTCAACTATCCTCTTTTCACAGAATATTTAAGTGAAAAAATAAAGTCAGTTGCTCCTATAGCATTATTTCCTAGCGTAAACGACTTAGACGCACTTGCTATGAATTCCTATTTAGCCTTAAAAGGAGAAATTGACATTAACGAATATAAATAAGAAATCGCATTATGGCTCATTGGTTAGAGGAGGCTGAACAAGTAATCAGTAAGAAAGAAGATAAAAAGCTTCAAAGGAAAGATAAAATCGTAGTCAAGAAAGATAACGTTAAACAGAATCGAATTGAGCTAGAGGATGACTATTTGAAGATTATTGGTCATATTGAATCTATCATCGATAGAGTTAATAGCTTACCCAAAAACAGTAGGATGCCCTTTGGCCAGATATTTGGGAAACCTAAAACGAGTAAACTTGATAATTTACTCTATAAATTTCACAGTAGTAGACGAATTATCAATAAAGAATTTGCTGGTATCATGGCGCCTCTAAAATCTCAGCATTATAAGAATACGAGATCCTTTTTTATCAGTATTGCTAAAGAAAGAGGTCATCTCTTATTAGAATACAAGGAAGTCAGATCAAAAAGAATAAGGTTAAATGATCAAATCCATAATTTTTGGAATAAAATACCAATCATTAAGAACATCAAAAGAAAAGAATCTCATGAAGTGAAGGAAAAAATAAAACTAATTCATATCAAAGATTATACAGAGGAATTAATTCTAGATCATATAGATTGGCTAGCCTTTAAAGAAAAAGGAGGTCAATTCTTCGAGGACTAGTCAAAATAAAAAAAGCCGTTTCAAAAATTGAAACGGCTTTTTCTTTTTAAGCTTCTGCTGTAGGCCCTCCCATAGAGAATTGCATCCCCGGATCCCCACCTTTCGATTCTTTAATAGGTCCGTGCATAGCTTCGAACTTTCTTAAATTATCTGCCAATGCTTTATACAAACGTTTGGCATGTTCTGGTGTTAAAATAATCCTAGACTTAACCTTTCCCTTAGGAACACCTGGCATCATCTTTACAAAGTCAATAATAAATTCAGCATGAGAGTGAGTGATAACTGCCATATTTGAATATTGGCCTTCTGCTACTTCATCGCTTAACTCAATATTGAGTTTATTTTGCTTTAAATTATTATCTGACATAATTCTATTTTTTAATCGTTATGACCTAAACTTTCTTCGCGACTCATTAATAAAGCTTGGTACTCTTCACTAGAACCAACAATTAAGTTTTCATATTCTCTTAATCCAGTTCCTGCAGGAATTAAATGTCCAACGATAACGTTTTCTTTCAATCCTAGTAAGTGATCACGCTTAGCATTAATAGCAGCATTGGTCAATACTTTGGTTGTTTCCTGGAAAGAAGCGGCAGAAATGAAACTCTTAGTTTGAAGAGAAGCACGAGTAATCCCTTGCAATACCTGACGCCCTGTAGCTGGCTTAGCATCTCTAGAAGTAATTAATGCTAAATCTTTACGACGCAACATCGAATTATCTTCTCTCAGCTTTCTGGCAGTTATAATCTGTCCTGCAACTACTTCAGTACTATCACCTGGATCTTCAACTACTTTCTGTCCGAAAATGAAATCATTTTCTTCCAAGAAGTCAATACGATTCGCCAATTCTCCTTCTAAAAACTTAGTATCTCCTTGGTCCATAATCTCAACTTTACGCATCATCTGGCGAACAATCACCTCAAAATGCTTATCATTGATCTTTACCCCCTGAAGTCGATATACTTCCTGAATCTCATTCACAATATATTCTTGAACCTTCATAGGTCCTTTAATTGCTAAAATATCGGCAGGAGTCATAGCACCTTCTGATAATGGAGTACCTGATTTTACGAAGTCATTTTCTTGAGCCAAAATTTGTTTTGATGTTGCAATCAAATATTTCTTTTGCTCATTAGTTTTACTTGTAATAATTACCTCTCTATTACCACGCTTCAATTTCTTACCAAAGCTAACAACACCGTCAATTTCAGCAACCTTAGCAGGATCAGATGGGTTACGTGCTTCGAATAACTCAGTTACTCTTGGCAGACCACCAGTAATATCACCAGACTTACCAACTGCACGAGGAATCTTCACTAAAATTTCTCCTGCTTTGATACTGTCCTTCTCGTTTACAATAATATGAGAACCAACTGGAATATCATATATTTTAACAACTTCCCCAGCAGAATTTAATATTCTGATATTAGGGTTGATACCTTTTTTCTTAGTCTCAATAACTACTTTATCTTGGAATCCAGTTTGCTCATCAGATTCTACTCTAAATGTGATACCTTGAATAATATTCTCAAATGCGACCTTACCTTTAACTTCAGATATGATAACCGCATTATAAGGATCCCACTCACAGATGACATCTTCTTTCTTTAAAGTATCTCCAGGCTTTTTATAAAGTTTCGAACCATAAGGAATATTGGAAGAAGCTAGTGCAACATTGGTTTTCTTATCTACAATTTTCATTTCTGCAGAACGTCCAATAACCACATTATACTTTTCTCCTTCAGAATCTACATATTCAATAGTTCTTAGTTCATCGATAACTAATTCTCCATCGAACTTAGACATGATCTTTGAAGCAGTAGCAATATTAGAAGCAGTACCCCCAACGTGGAAAGTTCTCAATGTCAACTGGGTTCCTGGTTCACCAATAGACTGAGCTGCAATAACACCAACAGCCTCTCCTTTTTGAACCATTCTTCCACTTGCAAGGTTACGTCCATAACATTTAGCACAAACACCTTTTTTAGATTCACAAGTTAATACCGAACGAATCTCTACTGATTCGATTCCAGCAGTTTCGATTTCTTTAGCTATCTCCTCAGTTATATGATCTCCACCAGCAACGATTAACTCTTTTGTTACAGGATGATAAACTTCATAAACTGTTGTTCTACCAAGAATTCTTTCATAAATGGTTTCTACAGTTTCTTCACCTTTCTTTAAAGCTGTAACTGAAAGACCTCTTAATGTACCACAATCAGGTTCAGAAATAATAACATCTTGTGCAACATCGACTAAACGACGTGTAAGATAACCAGCATCAGCAGTTTTAAGCGCAGTATCGGCCAAACCTTTACGAGCACCGTGAGTTGAAATAAAGTACTCTAATACTGATAGACCTTCTTTAAAGTTAGAAAGAATAGGATTCTCAATAATCTCTCCTCCAGAAGCACCAGACTTTTGTGGCTTAGCCATCAATCCCCTCATACCACTTAACTGACGAATTTGTTCTTTAGACCCCCTAGCTCCAGAGTCAAGCATCATATAAACTGAATTAAATCCTTGCTTATCCTTAATTAACTCAGTCATTAATGTATGAGTTAAATGAGAATTGGCATGGGTCCAAATATCAATAATCTGATTATATCTTTCCGTATTAGTAATGAAACCCATATTATAGTTATTCATTACTTCATTTACTTCTTGATTGGCATCAATAACTAACTGCTCTTTAATCTCAGGGATGATTACATCACCGAGGTTAAATGACAATCCGCCTTTGAAAGCCATATTATAACCAATGGATTTAATATCATCAAGGAATTTGGTTGTTTTAGCAGTACCAAATACTTTAATCATATCACCAATAATATCTCTTAAAGATTTCTTAGTTAACAATTGGTTGATATAAGCAAAGCCTCTAGGAACAACTTGGTTGAAAAGTACTCTTCCCACAGTCGTTTCAATAAGGTGATTTACTTCTTCACCATCAACCATATCATAAACTTTAACCTTAATTATGGCATGAAGATCAACACTTTTCTCATTATAAGCGATAATTACTTCTTCAGGAGAATAGAAAGTATAGCCTTCTCCTTTAACAACTAATTCCTCAGTAGATTTTCTTGGCTTGGTCATATAATACAGACCCAATACCATATCCTGAGAAGGTACCGTAATAGGTGCACCGTTAGCAGGGTTCAAAATATTATGAGAAGCTAACATCAAAGTTTGGGCTTCCAAAATAGCAGCATTTCCAAGTGGAACGTGAACAGCCATCTGGTCACCATCAAAATCCGCATTAAAAGCAGTACAAACTAATGGGTGAAGCTGTATCGCTTTTCCTTCAATTAGTTTAGGTTGGAAAGCCTGAATACCCAACCTGTGCAGTGTAGGAGCACGGTTTAGCATAACAGGATGTCCTTTTAAAATATTTTCAAGGATATCCCAAACAACAGGATCTTTTCTATCCACTATTTTCTTAGCCGATTTTACAGTCTTTACTATACCTCTCTCCAGTAATTTACGTATAATGAAAGGTTTGAAGAGCTCGGAGGCCATACCCTTAGGCAAACCACACTCATTCAATTTCAATTCAGGACCAACAACAATTACAGAACGTCCAGAATAATCCACACGTTTACCAAGTAAGTTCTGACGGAAACGACCTTGCTTACCTTTCAAACTATCACTTAGAGATTTGAGTGCGCGATTACTATCTGTTTTAACTGAATTCGCTTTTCTTGAATTATCATATAATGAATCCACAGCTTCTTGTAACATACGTTTTTCATTACGCATAATTACATCAGGAGCTTTGATTTCTATCAATCTTTTTAATCGATTATTTCTAATGATAACACGACGATATAAATCATTTAAATCAGAAGTAGCAAAACGGCCACCATCAAGAGGAACCAAGGGACGCAATTCTGGTGGAATTACAGGAACCACTTTAACAATCATCCACTCAGGACGATTTTCAATTCTTGATTGTGCTTCACGAAAAGCTTCAAAAACTTGCAGACGTTTTAGTGCATCTTGTTTACGTTGCTGTGAAGTTTCAGTATTTGCCTTATGTCTTAGTTCAAATGATACCTTATCGAGATCAAGATTTGAAAGGATGTCATAAATGGCATCAGCTCCCATCTTTGCAACGAACTTATCAGGATTACTATCATCTAGAGATTGGTTTTCCATTGGAATAGTCTCTAGAATATCGAAATATTCTTCTTCCGTTAAGAAATCCATTTTATTTAAATCCGTACCGTCAACATTACGAGCAATACCAGGGTTAATCACCACATAGCGTTCATAATATATAATAGTATCTAATTTTTTAGATTGAAGACCTAAAAGGGCTCCAATTTTATTTGGCAAGGAACGGAAAAACCAGATATGCGAAACAGGAACAACTAACTGAATATGACCCATTCTCTCGCGTCGAACTTTCTTTTCAGTAACTTCAACACCACAACGATCACAAACGATTCCTTTGTATCTAATTCTTTTATATTTCCCACAATGACACTCATAATCTTTTACAGGCCCAAAAATACGCTCACAAAACAAACCATCACGTTCTGGTTTATAAGTTCTGTAATTTATAGTTTCAGGTTTCAAAACCTCTCCACTAGACTGCTCCAGAATTTGTTCTGGAGAAGCTAGACTAATGGTTATGGAATTAAAACTTCCCTGTGTAAGATAATTTTCTTTTCTAAAAGCCATATTTACAATGTATTATAAATCTGAGTTATTATAACTCCTTACTTATCAAAATTAACACTCAATCCTAAACCTTTAAGTTCATGTACTAAAACATTAAACGATTCAGGAATACCAGGCTTTGGCATATTATCACCCTTAACTATAGCTTCATAAGCTTTAGCACGGCCAATAACATCATCAGACTTAATGGTAAGAATTTCTTGAAGAACGTTGGCAGCACCAAATGCTTCAACAGCCCAAACTTCCATCTCACCAAAACGCTGACCACCAAACTGGGCTTTACCTCCAAGAGGTTGCTGCGTAATTAATGAGTAAGGTCCAATAGAACGAGCGTGCATCTTGTCATCCACCATGTGGTGAAGTTTCAACATATAGATATATCCAACAGTTGCCATTTGATCGAAGCGTTCCCCTGTTCCACCATCATAAAGATGCACCGCACCATTCATAGGAAGATTAGCTTGACGCATATAATCATTTATTTGATCAAGAGAAGCACCATCAAAAATTGGGGTTGAGAATCGTAAGCCAAGCTCTTTACCAGCCCACCCAAGAACAGTTTCGTAAATCTGTCCCAAGTTCATTCTTGAAGGTACTCCTAGTGGATTCAATACGATATCTACAGGAGAACCATCTTTTAAGAATGGCATATCTTCTTCACGAACAATCTTAGCAACAATACCTTTGTTACCGTGACGGCCCGCCATTTTATCACCAACTTTTAATTTTCTTTTCTTAGCCACATAAACTTTTGCCATTTGAACAATACCACTTGGTAATTCATCACCAATAGTAGTCATCATTTTATTTCTGTTCACTTCAGCTAAAGCTTGCTTATATTTCAAGGTGAAATTATTAATGACTTCTTTAATCATGTCATTCTTCTCGGAATCTGTAGTCCATCCAATAGGATTTACATTTAGATAATCGATACTCATTAATAATTTCTGAGAGAATTTAGATTTCTTAGGAATGATAGGCTCATTATAATTATCATAAACACCTTGACTTGTCTTACCACTAACTAAAACGATCAACTTGTCGACTAGTTTATTCTTTAATTCAGCTACTTCCTTTTGGAAAGTTTCCTCTAATGTATCAATTAGATCTTTTTCTTTAGATTTTGATCTACGATCTCTTATCTTTCTTGAGAACAACATTTTATTAATAACAACACCAATCATCGATGGAGGTGCTTTTAATGAAGCATCCTTTACATCACCAGCTTTATCACCAAAGATAGCACGTAATAATTTCTCTTCTGGTGTTGGATCACTTTCACCTTTTGGTGTAATCTTTCCAATCAAAATATCACCCGCAGTAATATCAGCACCAATTCTAATGATACCATTTTCATCCAAATCCTTAGTCGCTTCAGCACTAATATTAGGAATATCATTAGTTAACTCTTCCACTCCACGTTTTGTATCTCTTACTTCTAGAGTAAATTCTTCAACGTGAACAGAAGTAAAAATGTCTTCTTTAACAACTTTTTCAGAGATAACAATAGCATCCTCAAAGTTATAACCTTTCCAAGGCATGAAAGCCACTTTCAAGTTTCTACCAAGAGCTAATTCACCATTTTGAGTCGCATAGCCTTCACATAATACTTGACCTTTAACAACTTTGTCTCCACGTTTAACGATAGGGCGAAGATTTACACTAGTATTCTGGTTGGTGCGCATGAATTTTGGTAAACTATATTTCTTGATATCATCATCAAAACTTACCAATCGAGCTCTTTCGTCACGAGAATAACGAATAACAATTTCTTTAGCATCCACATATTCTACAACACCCTCGCCTTCTGCATTTATAAGCACACGAGAATCACGAGCTACATTACCTTCAATTCCTGTTCCAACAATTGGAGCCTCAGAATTCAATAAAGGCACTGCTTGACGCATCATGTTTGAACCCATTAAAGCACGGTTAGCATCATCATGCTCCAAGAATGGAATCAAAGAAGCAGCTATAGATGCTATTTGGTTAGGAGCAGTATCGATAAGGTCTACTTCTTCTTTCGGAATAATAGGATAATCCGCAAGTGAACGAGCTTTAACTTTATCTCTTTCGATAACTCCATCATCACTCATTAAAGTAGTAGCTTGAGCAATAATCTTGTTTTCTTCTTGCTCTGCACTTAGATATATAGGATCTTCAAATTTCTTAACAACACCTTTTTCTACTTTATAATAAGGTGTTTCTATAAAACCTAGTTTATCAATTTTCGCATAAACACATAGTGAAGATATCAAACCAATGTTTGGACCCTCAGGAGTTTCAATAGTACATAAACGACCATAGTGAGTATAGTGGACATCACGCACCTCAAAACCAGCTCTTTCTCTAGACAGTCCACCTGGACCTAGAGCAGAAATTCTTCTCTTGTGTGTTAACTCAGAAAGTGGATTTGTTTGATCCATAAACTGAGACAATTGATTCGTTCCAAAGAAGGAGTTAATAACAGACGATAATGTTTTAGCATTAATCAATTCTGTTGGAGTAAATACTTCGTTATCACGAACATTCATTCTTTCACGGATAGTACGAGCCATACGAGCTAAACCAACACCAAATTGCTGATATAGTTGTTCTCCAACTGTTCTAACTCTACGATTACTTAAGTGATCAATATCATCAACATCAGTTTTTGAATTAACCAGTTTAATTAAATACTTGATGATATGAATAATGTCTTCTTTCGTTAATACTCTAGTGTCTAAACTAGTACTTAGTTGAAGTTTAGTATTAATTCTATAACGACCCACTTCACCTAAATCATAACGACTATCAGAAAAGAATAATTTATCGATGATACCACGAGCAGTTTCTTCATCTGGTGGCTCAGCGTTTCTTAACTGACGATATATATATTCAACAGCTTCTTTCTCACTGTTGGCAGAATCTTTTTGTAAAGTATTAAAAATAATAGCATAATCCTTACTAGCTTCAGAATCCTTATGAATAAAAATAGTTTTAATTCCAGAATCTAAAATCGCTTCAATATGCTCTTTTTCAATGATGGTTTCACGCTCAATAATAACGTCCGTTCTTTCAATAGAAACAACTTCTCCAGTATCTTCATCAACGAAATCTTCTATCCATTTACGAACAACATGAGCGGCAAGTCTATTTCCGACAACTCTTTTCAGTCCAGTTTTAGAAACTTTTATTTCTTGAGCTAAATCAAATATTTCTAAAATATCTTTATCACTTTCATAACCAATTGCTCTAAGCAATGTCGTTACAGGTAATTTTTTCTTTCTATCGATATAGGCATAAAGAACACCATTGATATCAGTAGAGAATTCCATCCAAGATCCCTTAAAAGGAATGATTCGAGCAGAATATAATTGGGTTCCGTTGGCATGACGACTTTGTCCAAAGAAAACACCAGGAGAACGATGCAACTGTGATACAATTACTCGTTCAGCGCCATTAACAATAAAAGTACCTTTGGGAGTCATATAAGGAATCATCCCTAAATAAACATCTTGTATGATAGTTTCAAAATCCTCATGTTCAGGATCTGTACAATATAATTTCAACTTTGCTTTTAGAGGTACGCTATAAGTTAAGCCTCGATATACACACTCATCCATAGAGTATCTTGGAGGATCAACAAAATAGTCGATAAATTCTAATACAAAGTTATTTCTTGCATCTGTTATAGGAAAATTCTCGCTAAATACTTTGAACAATCCTTCATTAATTCTATTTTCAGGATTTGTTTCCAGTTGGAAATACTCCTGAAAAGATTTAAGTTGAATATCAAGAAAGTCAGGGTAATCCAGCTGAATTTTTGATGATGCAAATTTTATTCGGTCTGTTTGATAAGTTGCCAACGCTTAAAATTTTTAATGATTATGATATTGACGAAAAAGACTCTTGAATATACGACGAAAAATAGACAAGCAGAATTACTCTGCTTTGCCTATTTTCATAGTATTAGTAATATGTAATAATTACTTAATTTCTACCTCAGCTCCAGCTTCTTCTAAAGAAGTTTTCAATGCTTCAGCTTCGTCTTTAGTAACACCTTCTTTTAATGGAGCAGGTGCGCTATCAACTAATCCTTTAGCTTCTTTAAGTCCTAAGCTAGTTAATTCTTTAACTAGTTTAACAACAGCTAATTTAGATGCACCAGCTGCTTTTAAAATTACGTCAAAAGAAGTTTGTTCCTCAGCTGCTTCGTCTCCACCAGCTGCAGGACCTGCCATTGCTACTGCAGCTGCTGCAGGCTCAATACCATATTCTTCTTTAAGGACTTCTGCTAATTCGTTTACTTCTTTAACAGTTAAGTTTACTAACTGTTCTGCAAATGCTTTAATATCTGCCATTTTATTTAAATTTAAATTGTTTCTAATATAAAAAATTATTCAGGACGCTCTGATAATGTCTTTACTAAGCCTGCAATAGTATTTCCACCACTTTGAAGTGCAGAAATCACATTTTTAGCAGGAGACTGTAGTAACATAACGATATCACCAATAAGTTCCTCTTTTGATTTGATGTTTGCTAATACATCGAGTTGATCATCACCGATATACACTGACTCTTCAACATAAGCACCTTTTAACATTGGAATACTACCTTTTTTTCTAAAACCTTTAATAAGTTTAGCAGGTGCATTACCAACATTTGAAAACATAATTGATGAATTGCCTTTAAGTACTTCGTATATATCATCGAAGTTCTTGTCAGACTCATCCATAGCTAGTTTAAGCAAGGTGTTCTTAGCTACAACCAACTTAACCTCTTTCTTAAAAGACTCTCTACGTAGTTTACTAGTATCTTCGGCATTTAAACCTGCGATATCAGTAACATACAAATGAGCGTACTCATCTATTGTTGCCTTTAAAGATGCGATTAATTGATTTTTATTTTCTTTCCTCATACTATAATCGTTTATAGATTGCCGAAAATTACGTTATATATTGCTATTGGGTAACTGACTTCAGATCAACCTGAATTCCAGGACTCATAGTACTGCTTATAAAGATACTTTTTACATAAGTACCTTTAGCTGCAGCAGGTTTCATTTTAAGAACAAGAGTAATCAATTCTCTAGCATTTTCCAGAATCTGTTCAGGAGTGAACGATACCCTAGCAACACCAGAATGGATGATACCAAACTTGTCAACTTTAAAATCAATTTTACCTGCTTTAGCAGCAGTTACAGCTTTACCAATTTCCATGGTAACTGTACCTGTTTTTGGATTAGGCATTAAGCCTCTAGGTCCAAGAATTCTACCAAGTGCACCAACTTTTGGCATTACACTAGGCATGGTGATCACGACATCAATATCCGTCCAACCGCTTTTAATCTTAGCGACATACTCGTCAAGACCAACATAATCAGCTCCGGCTGCTTTAGCTTCTTCTTCTTTATCTGGTGTACAAAGTACTAACACTTTGAGCTCTTTACCTGTTCCATGAGGAAGTGTTACAGATCCACGTACCATTTGATTGGCTTTACGTGGGTCTACTCCCAAACGAATGTCAAGATCAACTGAAGCATCAAATTTAGTCATTGTAATTTTCTTTACAACTTCTGCAGCTTCACTCAAAGAATAGACTTTAGTAGCATCATACTTTGCTAAAGCTTCTTTTCTGTTTTTTGTGATTTTACCCATTTAATTTAATTTTTACATTAAGTATACAAATACTCTAGAAAGGTCTTTCACCTTTAATTTTAACACCCATACTACGGGCCGTACCAGCTACCATACTCATACATGATTCAACTGTGAAGGCATTCATGTCAACCATTTTTCCTTCAGCAATTCCTCTTACTTGTTCCCAAGTAATTGTAGCCACTTTAACTCTATTAGGTTCTGGTGAACCTTTTTTAAGTTTTGCAGCTTCCATGATCTGTACAGCAACAGGAGGCGTTTTCAAGATAAAGTCAAAAGACTTATCCTTATACACTGTAATAATAACAGGAATTGTTTTTCCTGCTTGTTCCTGTGTACGCGCATTAAATTGCTTACAAAATTCCATAATATTCACTCCCTTAGCACCTAATGCAGGTCCTACTGGTGGTGATGGATTTGCAGCTCCTCCTTTGATTTGCAACTTAATTAATCCACTAACTTCTTTAGCCATTTTTAATATTTAAAAGGATTAATAAGAAATGATTTATGACTCTTTACTTACTTGCATAAACCCTAGTTCCAATGGAGTCTTTCTTCCGAAAATCTTCACCATCACTTTAAGTTTACGTTTTTCCTCGTTGATTTCTTCAATAATTCCAGTGAAACTATTAAAAGGTCCATCGATGACTGTAACCGATTCTCCAACAATAAATGGAACACTTAATTCTTCGCCTTTCTCACCTAATTCATCAACTTTTCCAAGTATTCGCTTCACTTCTGAAGCACGAATAGGTTCTGGCTCGCCTTTGGTTCCAAGAAAACCAATAACATTAGGAACATTTTTTACGGTATGCATTATTTCACCTTCCAAATTGGAAACTTCTATTAACACATATCCAGGAAAATAATTCCTTTCTTTAATGATCTTTTTACCGTTTCGAATCTGATACACCTTCTCGGTAGGAATCAGTATTTGCGAGATATTGTCTTGATATTTAAGTCGCCTTATCTCACTTTCGAGATATTCCTTAACTTTCTTTTCCTTCCCACTAACGGCTCTGACTACATACCATTTTTTCTTTTGCTCGCTCATACTAAATCAATAGAGGTTTTCAAGAGATTAAATCAAATAACTATAATGAAACTATACTATTATTAACTAAAGAGGCCATAAAAGCCATCTAAAAGTTCTCTAAACGAAATATCCATCAAAAATACCATAAAGGCAATAATAAGGGAAGCAATGGATACTACAATAGCACTGTTTTGGAGTTCATTCCAAGTAGGCCAGGAAACCTTATGAACTAATTCATTATATGAATCCTTAGCGTAATTTATCAAACCCATGTTATATAAAGTTTAATTAAAATTTGCACGGGTGGTAGGACTCGAACCCACGACTCCTGGTTTTGGAGACCAGAGCTCTACCAACTGAGCTACACCCGTGTTTGAAACAACTTGATATATGCTAGAGGCACTTTGCAGTACCTCTAGCTCGATACCAAATTTAATTTCACTATTTATTTTTTCAAGAAATCGTAACCTATATGATTTCAGTAACCTGACCAGCACCAACTGTTCTACCACCTTCACGAATCGCGAAGCGTAAACCTTTAGTCATTGCGATCTCAGCGATTAATTTCACTTCGATAGTCAAGTTATCACCAGGCATTACCATTTCAACACCTTCTGGAAGGAAGATCTCACCAGTAACATCTGTTGTTCTGAAATAGAACTGAGGACGATATTTATTATGGAATGGAGTGTGACGTCCACCTTCTTCTTTCTTCAAGATATAAACTTCAGCTTTGAAATGTGCATGAGGAGTTACAGTATCTTTTGCAGCGATTACCATACCTCTTTTGATCTCATTCTTATCAATACCTCTTAATAATAAACCAGCGTTATCACCAGCCATACCAGTATCAAGAATCTTACGGAACATTTCTACTCCTGTAACAACTGATTTCAATTTCTCAGCACCCATACCGATAATATCAACAGGGTCACCAGTATTGATGATACCAGTTTCAATTCTACCTGTAGCAACAGTACCACGACCAGTAATTGAGAATACATCCTCAACAGGCATTAGGAATGGCTTATCTTTATCACGTTCTGGAAGTGGAATCCAAGTATCACAAGCATCCATTAATTCCATAATCTTTTCTACCCACTTGCCTTCCAAGTTCAATCCACCTAAAGCAGATCCTTGGATTACTGGAGTATTATCACCATCGAATTTGTAGAAATCTAATAATTCTCTGATTTCCATCTCTACTAATTCCAAAAGCTCTTCATCATCTACCATATCTACCTTGTTCATAAAAACAACTAGACGAGGTACACCTACCTGACGAGCTAATAGGATATGCTCACGTGTTTGTGGCATTGGACCATCAGTAGCAGCTACAACGATAATCGCACCGTCCATTTGGGCAGCACCAGTTACCATGTTCTTTACGTAATCCGCGTGACCAGGACAGTCAACGTGGGCATAGTGACGAGTTGCAGTTTGATACTCAACGTGAGCAGTATTAATTGTAATACCCCTTTCTTTTTCTTCAGGTGCATTATCAATAGAATCAAAACTTGCGATTTCAGACAATCCTTTTTCGGCTAATACAGTTGTAATAGCAGCAGTTAAAGTTGTTTTACCATGATCAACGTGACCAATAGTACCTATGTTCACGTGCTCTTTCGACCTATCAAATTTTTCTTTAGCCATATCGAAATTATTATTATTATAATGAAATTAAATTTATTACTTTTTTTGTTCTTGAGCCGATGATGAGAATTGAACTCATGACCTCTTCCTTACCAAGGAAACGCTCTACCCCTGAGCTACATCGGCAGCATTCTAGAAATAGAACTTAGAGCGGGAGACCGGGCTCGAACCGGCCACCTAAAGCTTGGAAGGCTTTCGCTCTACCAAATGAGCTACTCCCGCTTGAGCTATTCCTAAGTTAAGATGTCTAGTTTCTATACTTAATACTAAAAACATCATTACTCAATACATTCTATTTAAGAACTTTTTTTGTGGGGGGAGGAGGATTCGAACCTCCGAAGGCTTAGCCAACAGATTTACAGTCTGCCCCATTTGACCGCTCTGGAATCCCCCCAACTATTTACTAGAGCCGATGAACGGACTCGAACCGCCGACCGGCTGATTACAAATCAGCTGCTCTACCAACTGAGCTACATCGGCATCGTTTCTCTTGTAAATATAGTATTCATCATACTTTCAATGAACTTGCTGCAATAAAAAAGCAGCCCTTGTTTAAAAAGGACTGCAAAAATATAAACTCTGTTGTTATAAACAAAACTTTTTTTACTTTTTTTCACCAATTTAGGTTCTTGTTTTTTCTTTATGCTTAACAAGCTGGTTTCTAACCGCTTCGTATGCTTGATCGAATGCCTCTTCAAAACTAATTGCTTGTCGTTTTGAAAACATTTCGCTACCTGTAACCAAAACTTTGAGTTCGGCCACCTTATTTTCACGAGTCTCTGACTTATCGAGACGCAAATTGACATTTGCACCAAGTATTGGATCGTAAAAGGTGTTCAACTTTGAAACTTTAGTATTGATACGTGCTTCTAATTTTTGATCTGCATCAAAATGAATGGATTGAATGTCTACTTTCATTTAACCTCCTTTTTTAAGCTTTTGGGTGAGCTTGTTGATAAACCTTTTTTAATTTTTCTATAGTATTATGAGTATACACTTGTGTTGCTGCCAAACTAGCATGACCTAATAATTCTTTAACTGCATTTAGATCCGCGCCATTATTCAACATGTGCGTTGCAAATGTATGCCTTAATACATGAGGACTTTTTTTATCCTGTGTACTTACTGTGCTAAGATAGGTATTAACTATTCTATAAACAAGCTTTGGATACATCTTTTTGCCTTTTTCTGTAAGAAATAACCCCTCTGTTTTTGATTCTACAATAAAATGCTTTTCTCTTAAGGCTATGTACTTTTTTAAACTTGTCAATAAATGGGGCAATAGAGGCAAAATCCTCTCTTTATTTCTTTTTCCCAAGACCTTTATTTGCCCCAAACTCAAATCTATTTGATTCAATGTTAATCCAATTAATTCCGCTCGCCTAATACCAGTGGAGTAAAATAAATCAACAATCAGCTTATCTCTATACTCAACATATGACGATTCATCCACTTCCATATCCGTGACCAATTCCATTTTAGACTCCTCTATAAAGATAGGAAGTCGTTTTTTTTGTTTGGGCCCTTGTATTTTCAAACTAGGATTTTTCTTTATTATTTCTTGTCTAGATAAATACTTAAAAAATGATTTCACTGAGCTTGTTTTTCTGTTGATTGATCTGGCGGTTAAACCTTCATCCATTAAACTAGCTAACCAGCTTCTTATCATTTGATCAGAAATAGCATTCATCTCTTCAACTCCAAAATCATTATTCACAAAATCAAGGAACTGCTCAAGATCAACTTTGTAGGCTGAGCATGTATGCAAACTATAACGCTTCTCATACTCTAAATAACTCATAAAACCACATAAGGGATCGTTCATAACACCTTTTCTTAATACGTAAGGCTAAATTACACAATTTAGACTCCTCTATCTCTTAAAATATCTTAATGAAAACATAAAAAAAGACTGTTTCATTTAAATGAAACAGTCTTTTGTTTAAATTACAGACAATTTACTACTCTTCTTGAGCTTGTAAATGCTGTACATAAATAGCCTTGAGTTTTTGCTCACGTTTTCTTACGGTAGGCTTGATATAGGTTTTACGAGCTCTTAATTCTTTAACAACTCCAGTTCTCTCGAACTTTCTCTTTAACTTCTTTAAGGCTCTATCAATATTTTCGCCTTCCTTTACCGGAACAATAATCATACTAAATACGCTCTCTTTCTTTTAAATTAATTATTAAATAACGAACTGCACATCAGCATTTTAATAAAAATGCGGCTAGTTTCGGGGCACAAAAATAGTTTATTTTATTTATTTAGCAATATTATTTTAAAAAATAAGTATCATTTTCAAACTCAAGGTTTTAAGATTTTAATAGGCTCAAGGTACTATTAATACTAAATAATTAATATCTTTGACCCACACAAATACCAACATTCCAAGAAATATTTATATTATTTTTAAGGAAGAATTATGTTTCAAAATGGTAGCCTTGCTCCTATTTACAAAAACAAAAGCATTTTACAATTTACTACTGGCGTCAGTCTTTCTAGACTGGCTTGTGTTTTTTATATGATTATGTTTTTGAATGTAAATTCATTTGGGCAAAACTTTAATTGTATCGAATCTTGGTTAATATGTACATACCAGACAGTTACCTATCCTGGGGGACTTGATTTTGACGATGCAGAAATTGGTCCAGACTATGCTTGTTTAAATCAACAGAGAAATCCTGCTTGGTTTCACATGCAAATTGAACAGGTCGGCGATATTGAACTCAATATATACAACCCTGATGAAGAAGATGTTGATTTTATCTGCTGGGGACCTTTTGACAGCCCCTATGGAGCTTGTACTGATCAATTAGCATCTATTAATGAAGTGGACTGTTCCTATAGTTACACTTGGAACGAATACTGCAATATTCCTTCGGAAAATATGAATGTTGGAGATTATTATATTCTAGTAGTCATGAATTACTCTCAAGACCCATGCACAGTTACTATTGAAAAATCTGATGGGGCTGGTGAAACAGCATGTTCTGATATGATTATTAACCCCTCCAGTAATAGCCCAGTTTGTGAAGGGAATACCATCGAATTGTATGCTTCTCCCGATGGAGGCTCTTATACTTGGTTAGGCCCTAATGATTACATTTCCACCGAGCAAAACCCTATAATCACAAATGCTACTGAAGACCATATTGGCACCTACACACTTCATGTCTCCACCTCTGAAGGAAGCAGTAACCCTACTTCTATATTTGTTGATGTGAGCGAAAGCGCAGTAGCCGATTATAGTTTTACAAGCGCTTGCGCTCAACAAGCTACTCAATTTACTGATTTATCCACTTCTAATTCAGAAATTAGCTGGAGT
Organism: Lentimicrobium sp. S6; assembly: GCF_013166635.1. Lineage (NCBI taxonomy): Bacteria > Pseudomonadati > Bacteroidota > Bacteroidia > Bacteroidales > Lentimicrobiaceae > Lentimicrobium > Lentimicrobium sp. S6. Next base: position 59,135 of record NZ_JABKBZ010000007.1, read on the forward strand.
TGGGATTTTGGAGATGGACATTCATCAACAGAACAAAACCCCGAACATATCTATTCCTATAGCGGAGTGTTTGAAGTAACCCTTACCATTGATAATGGAGGCTGTATTGACAATATCACTAAATCGGTTACCGTTACCGAAATCCCCACTGCAAACTTTTCATACTCTTTTGATAACGGAGTAGAGTGTGGAGAATCTGAAATCCAATTTACCGATGAGTCTTTATTTGAAAACACCGTGACTTGGAATTGGGATTTTGGAGATGGAAATATTTCAAATATCCAAAACCCAACATATACTTATTTCACTGGAGGAATTTATACGGTAACCTTGACGATAGAGAATGAAAATGCATGCTCCCATTCTATAAGTCAAAGCATTTCAATATATGAGCCTCCTAATATATACTTTTCTTTTACTGAAGATTGTGAGAACCAAGCTACCTTTTTCAATGATAGTGATCATATTAATATGGAAACTACCACCTCTTGGTTCTATGAGTTTGGCGACAATAATACCTCATCACAATCTAATCCTAGTCATGTTTACGATGCCCCTGGCGACTATAATGTCACATTTAGCATAACAGATGAAAATGGCTGTTCTAATAGTATTACTAGAAGTGTTAAAGTATTTCATAATCCAATAGCTAACTTTTCTAACAATACCGTCTGCGAGGGAAAAACAACTTTATTTAACAATTTATCTTATTGTCCTAGTTCTTATACGCCAGTAAATTCTTGGTATTGGGATTTTGGGGATGGAAATACCTCAATCGAAGAAAATCCAAGTCATACTTACTCAATTCAGAACAATAACTATTTTAATGTTACTCTGACAGTTGAAACAACAGCGGGATGCAGTAGCTCTTTATCAAAAACAGTTGAGATTTTAGAATCACCTCAGACGGAATTTAGTTATCAATTTAACAATGGTGCCCCTTGTCAATTTTCCGAAATACAATTTATTGATGAAAGTACAAGCTCCCAAGGAAATATCGAGACTTGGAATTGGTTTTTTGGTAATGGAGACAACTCAAACCAACAGAATCCTAACTATACCTATACAAATTCCGGTACCTATTCAGTGGAGTTAAGGGTGGGGAATTCTGGAGGATGCTATTCAAACAGTATTCAAACTATTGAAATAATTGGCAGTCCTGAAGTTGACTTCTCCTTTACCGAAGTATGTCTAGGGTCTACAACAGACTTTATTGATAGTGATTATAGTAATTCATCAGAAATAAATTCGTGGTCATATGAATTTGGGGATGGCAACACCGGAAACAGCTCAGATCCTTCTCACACCTACACCTCAACTGGAGAGTATTTCGTTCATCTAGAAGTCTTTGACATATACGGGTGCAGTAACTCAGTCTCTCACTCACTAAATGTATTTGAAGTTCCTGTTGCTGACTTTAGCTATGATTTATCTTGCCAATCTAACCCAACACATTTTACTGATTTATCAACCATTATCAGCCAGTCCACACCTATCAATCAATGGTCTTGGAGTTTTGGCGATGGTGGTTCTTCATCAAACCAGAACCCTAGTTATATTTATCCTCCAACTAGTGTGATTAACTATAACGTAAGTTTAGAAGTTGGAACATCCGAAGGTTGTACCAATAGTATTTCGAAACCAGTAGAAGTACTTCCCAGTCCACACGCCAATTTCAACTACGAAGCCTTAAATGGCACCTTTTGTCCTGGGGGTGATATTAGTTTTACCGACCTAAGCACTAGTCTGAGTTATGATATTACAAATTGGTATTGGAATTTTGGTGATTCAAATTTTTCAACGGTAACAAACCCAATTCACGAATACGATAGCCCTGGCACTTATAACGTAACTTTAACAGTAACCAATTCTGCCTCATGCATCCATGTTATCCAAAAACAAATCATTATCAATTTAGCACCTGAAATTGATTTTAGTTTTACCCCAGCCTGCTTAGGGTCGTCGACCCTATTCACAGATAGCGACTTTATCGATGTAGAAAATACTAGTGTTTGGGCATATGATTTTGGGGATGGAAACTTCTCTAACCAATCCGACCCGTCGCACTCCTATTCTACTAGTGGAGATTTTAATGTGATTTTTTCTATTACCGATATTAATGGTTGCCAGAACGCCATCGACCACATCGTGCCTGTCTACGAAAATCCAATATCTGAGTTTAGTTTTGATACCATTTGCTTCGGTGCCTACACCAATTTTAATGATTTATCCTCCTCAGATGTAGGAATAACTACTTGGGAATGGGATTTTGGAGATGGTAATATTAGTTCCGTCTCCAGCCCTACACATTTATACACACAAGCTGGCCTCTACACTGTAACACTGCTGGTGGAAAATGAAAACTCTTGTATTGATCAAGTCACGCATAGTGTTTGGGTAAAAAACAACCCGATTAGCGATTTCTCTTTCTCCTACACCAATGGAGGAGCTTGTGAAAACACTACTATTCATTTTTCAGATAACAGTGAAGCTATAGAAGGAAATATTGCTTCTTGGAATTGGAGTTTTGGTGATGGCAATTACTCTGAAGAACCAAACCCTTTTCATATTTACTCAATTGCAGGAAATCATAATGTCACACTCAGCGTCATGAACTCTATTGGATGTTCAAACACCATTCAAATACCCATTCAAATTTATGAAAATCCAGAAGTAGACTTTTCCTATACTGAGGCATGTCTCGGCACCCCCACAGAGTTCAACGACTCCGATTTCATAAATATGGGGGCAATAAGTATTTGGGATTATGATTTTGGAGATGGCCTGTCGAGTAATTACTCAAACCCTACTCATGAATACACAACTGACGGAGAATTTATAGTAAACCTAAGTATTATCGATACCAATAACTGTACGAACAATAAAAGCCATATGGTTCCAGTTTACAACGCTCCTATCACTAATTTTAGATCTGACACCGTCTGTTTTAATACCCCAACTAGTTTTACAGATCTTTCTCAACCTCAATCAGCTATTGATTTCTGGATTTGGAATTTTGGAGACACAGAAACTAGTACTGAACAAAATCCAAATCATTTATATAATAATCCTGGTTATTATGAGATTCAATTAATTGCTGGTAACGATGCCGGTTGTAGTGATACTATTACTAAAACAGCCTGGGTTTGGGAGCCACCAGTTGCCAATTTCATTAGCAGTGATACCGCATGTACTGAAGGATTAGTATATTTCTGTGACAGCTCTTACTCCAACGAGAACAATATAAATTATTTAAAGTGGAATTTCCCTGATGGTCATATTTCTTTCGATCCAGAAACATATTTTGTGTTTTTGGATATTGGATACTATTATGATGTGAGCTTATTGATAAAAGACGAAAGAGGATGTAGAGATTCTATTACAAAAAATATTTTTATTAAGCCTGAATTACAAATAGGATTTCAGGCTGATACCGTTTGTTTTGGTGATACTACAGAACTATCCACCTTTATTATTAAACCTGATGAAGATAGTATTTCTTATTATACTTGGGAATTTCAAGATGGAAGCCCTCAACTGATTAGCACAAATAATAAAACGCTTCATAAATTTATAAATCCTGGAGAATTTGAAGTGACTCTACAAGCCACGAATATAAATGGTTGTATTGACGAAGTCAGAAAACAAGTTAAAATATGGGAAAACCCTATTTCATCATACCAATTCACAGAAAGCTATTGTAATGACAGCAGCATCTTTACTGATGAAAGTATTGCTGCAGACACCCCCCTAACTTACTGGAAATGGAACTATGGAGATGGAGAACATCTAGAAATACATAGCCCTAATTCCCCAGACCATTTCCACCATTACCCTCCTCTATATGGAGCTTATCACAGCAGCTTATATATTCAAGACATAAATGGCTGCTCAGACATAAGTATGCAAGAAATCAATCATTACCCTTGTGTCTTGGTACATTATTATAATGACACCAACTGGATTTGTCAAAATACTCCAGCTGTTTTTATTGATAGCACCTATACCAATTCAGATTATTCTATCACAAGTAAAGCAATATATTTTGGGGATGGTAGTATGCAAAATATCCCTGTAGAACAAGATACTATCTATTATCAATACCAATATCCTGGAAACTATCAAACAAAATTATTAATCAAATATCAGATTGAAGATTTGATTATTAAAGACAGTTCTGAAAAAGAAGTTGAAATTTTAGCAAGCCCCCAAGTCAGCTTTAGCGTAAATGAAGTATGTTATGGTCAAATTTCAGAATTTCAAAATGAATCAAGTATCAATAATGCAGAATTTGAATGGGTAAGCTGGAACTTAGGAAATGGTGTAGATTCAATTTACCAATATTCTCCAGGAGCAAATACTTTTTCTTATTTGTATAATGAAGATGGTCCCTACAATGTTCAGTTAAAAATGACTGCTAATAACAATTGTAGCGATAGTTTACTGCTCAACACCACTATTCATCCAAAACCTAAAATAGGTTTTTTTGCAGATAGTACTATCCATTGTGGAGAAGCAAAGATTCAATTTATCGACACCAGTTATATTAATACCGGCACAATTGCAGAACGTCTATGGATATTCGGAGATGGTGCGATAAATACAACCAATAGAGATACTGTTTATCATATTTATGAGGAGGGTATATATAATGTGAAATTAGAAAATATTTCAGACCATTTTTGTAAAAGCATTTTAGAGCTAGAGGACTACCTCCTCATCAATCCTATTATAGATGCTGATTTCCTATTAGATCCTGAAGAAATAAGTGTTAGTAATTCATCAGAGATTGAGGTCACCAATTTAGTTAACGAAGACCCATATATTAGATGGCTATTATCAGATACAATTGTATGGGAAAACACATACGAACCTCATATTGGCGATAGCATATACGACACGGGGTATTATAGCCTAAAGCTTATTACCATGAATGATTATGGTTGCCAAGATACCATGGAGAAATTCTTTTATGTATTCCCAGTTTATAACTTGTATGTACCTTCTGGATTTTCACCAAACGGAAATGGAATAAACGAGACCTTTGGACCTATTGGAAAATATTTCGAAATGGAATCATACGACTTAAAAATTTATAATAGATGGGGAAAGCTTTTCTTCCATAGTCAAGATTATTTCCACCATTGGGATGGAAAAATGCAAGATGGCACACCTGCCGATATTGGCAGTTATGCTTGGATAATTAGGGTTAAGGATTTAAATGGCAACCACAAAGTAATGAAAGGTTCCGTAACTTTACTGCTTTAAAAAAACCCAAGCCCCTTGGAATTTATTACGATACTTTGCTAAAGATTCATTTGCATCTACTTCGGATTCTAGTTTATCGATAGCAACCCTAACTCTTCCTTGCTCTTCAATTAACTGTGCATTGGGATAACCCATCTGATGATAACTATCAATGGCCGCTTGTGCATCTGCCTTTTTTTTATAACTACCTATAATAATATAATAGTGCTTTGCCTTTACAGTGTTACTTGATGAACTCATTTGACTAGCTACCGGCACAATCAATTCATTTGGGATGGATTTATTCATTATTCTTTCTCCAGTTTCGCAGACGATGGTATTTAATTCAACATCCTCCTTTTCTCCCAACCAAAGCAAAACATAACCATCATAGATACCGAGACCAATACTCCTCCAAACCTTATCTTTCCATTTTTCGGTATTACTGAGCATGGCTGCGGTATATTCTATACTGGTCCAAAACTCTACCACATTATCCAAATTTAATTCTTGGTTATCCCAATAAGTAATCTCCCAAGCCTTACCAGGATAAGAAGTTAATTCTTTAGCTTTATCCTTAATATCGTTTTTCCTATTCTGATCGGCAGGAAAACAGAATGATTTCCAATCACTATTTGCTGACCAAGAATGCATATTACAATCCTCTCCAATCGGATAGTTTTGAGACAAATCTTTGGCGTGGGTTTTAGCCACAAAACATAAAGAATTACTTAAGGTAATGGGTTCAAGCATCAGTTTAGCACGATATTGATTGATGAGTTCGTATAATTGATACTCTTTTTGGGTAATACAAAAATCTTCAGGGATGGATTTATTCTGACCCAAAACACCAATGGCAAAAAGTAATAAAACAATAAATAGAGAAAATATTTTTTTCATGTACATCGTATAAATAAGTGTAAAACTACAAAACCTATAGAATTTACATATGAATTCATAGAATTATTCTGAATCTTGAAATAACTTTTCTATTTTTTCAAGCAGAATTTGAGGATGGATGGGCTTACTTATAAAATCATTCATTCCTGCGGATATATATTTTTCTTGGTCTTCTTGAACCACATTTGCGGTTAAAGCAATGATAGGAATATTGGGGGTGTTCTTTTCTCTTTCCATTTGTCGTATAATCCAAGTGGCCTCTAAGCCATCCATTTCTGGCATCATGATATCCATTAATATTAGATCGAATTCCTGTTGTTGAAAACATTCCACCGCTTCCATTCCATTATTAGCCACTACCACTCTATGACCTGCATTTTCAATCATCTGCTTTGCCACAAGAACATTAATCTTATTATCTTCTGATAATAAAATTTGCAAGCTTTCTCTTATTCCTACTTCAGCGACATCCTGTTGCAGTATTTTCTCCTTTCCTTCCTCAACAGAAACCGTAAACCAAAAATTAGAACCCTTTCCCAATTCACTTTCTAAACCAATATTCCCTCCAAGTAATGATGACAGTTTTTTTGAAATAGCCAAACCCAAACCTGTCCCACCAAATTTTCTCGTGAATGATGCATCACTTTGTGTAAATGCAGAAAACAACTTCTCCTGATTTTCTTTGCTAATCCCAATACCAGAATCAATAACTTCAAATTTTAAAAACAAACCCTTCTCTGTTTTATTTTCAACGTTAATGTGAATATCTATTCCTCCTGCACTGGTAAATTTTATGGCATTATTAATTAGATTTATTAGAATTTGCTTAATCCGGATCTCATCACTGTAAACAAAAACAGGAACATCGGGTGATATTTCACAGCGGAATTCCAATTTCTTTTCTTTACTTTTCTCAACAAATAATTCGCAAGTATTATTGATGACTTCATGGAGATTAAAATGATCTAAATCTAGCTCTAACTTTCCTGCTTCAATCTTAGAAAAATCTAAGATATCATTCACTAAAGAAACTAGTGTTTCGGCTGAGAATTCAATGATAGATACTTTTTTATATTGATCTCCATTCATTTCAGTCTGTTTCAACAAATGACTCATCCCAATAATCCCATTCAAAGGTGTTCGTATTTCATGGCTCATATTGGCTAGAAAAAGGCTTTTGGCCTTATCTGCCATTTTTGCCTTACTTAAGGTTTCTTCTAATTGTTGATTTTGTATAGTTAATAGTTTTTGATGATCCTCCAGAGCTTCATTTTGATGTTCAAGTTCTAATTTACCTGCTATATTTTCCTGAGAAATTCTATAATATTTATTGGAATAAAACATTAAGTAAACACAATACATCGCAAATGCGAGTCCAATAAACAGATTCAACTTGTCCAAATATATGAAGGAAAAAATAGCAGAAGGCACAAACAAACTCAAAAGAAAGCCTACTGTCAGTTTACTATCTTTTGATAATCCAATAGCTCCAGCGGCTCCAATTCCCATGAGAAAGATGATGATTAATAGGTTTTCTTGAATACTTGGTTGCATTATCAAACCCAAACCATAATTCATGGACCAAAATATGGCACCAGCATATATCAGAACTTGAGTAATTTTATAATCTTCTGTGGTTTTCTGCCCATTGAATAACATCCAAAAGCGCCCTCCCATAATCACCAAATAGATGATTATAGATGGCCAAGCAAATAGCAAATGATTCAGAGGAGAATCTAAAGCAAAAAACACCATTATATACAGAAGTATAAAGGTGACTATAGTGATTATAGAGTTTTGTTCGAATCCTCTTTGGTAAGTTCTCATTAGTGCATTTTTGGAGAACTAAAGATAGTATAATTTGCTTTAGATAACAAATGATGAATTCTGAATACTATTTTTAAAGATAGAGCCTTTCACAAAATCCTATTCCGCTTAAAAAAACACCCAAGCAATCAATTGATCATTTGTGCATATAAATTCTTTAATGAGCTTTACCAACTACCACTGGCACCACCACCACCAAAGCCACCACCACCGAAGCCACCAAAGCCACCACCACCAAAACTTCCACTACCGCCACTAAAATCACTCCAACCACTCCCACTGCTTCTACCTCCACCTGAGAATAAGAATATCCACCAAGGAAATCCTGAGGCACGAGAAGAAAGACCATGCTGTGATCCTCTTGCCCTTCCAGCAAACATAAATATTCCGATAATGAATAAGAATACGATAATTCCAACCGCATCACCAGCATCCGCACCTCTTTGATTATATTGATCAGCAGAAAACTCACCTGATAATAAAGACATCATACTGCTTGTTGCCGCATCAATTCCATCGTACATCCTTCCTTCCTTGAAGAAAGGAAGCATTTCGTATTCAATGATATTCTTAGCCGTAGCATCAGGAATAAACTCTTCTAAACCATAACCAACTGCAATATTTGCTTGGCCACGAGACTTTACAGTTTTCGCTTTTATTAATAACAGGACACCATTATCTTTTCCTTTTTGTCCAATTTCCCATTTATGTGCAGTTTCTGTTCCAAATTGAGCCACATCCATTCCTGCTATATCTGATACCGTAACCACTGCAATTTGAGTTGAAGTGGTATCATTATAATTTACCAATTTTCTCTCCAAATTATTAATCTCTGCGGATGTCAAAATATGGGCAAAATCGTTTACCAATCTTGGAGGAGACGGTCTTTCAGGTATTTGAGCTGACAGAGCAAATAGAAATCCAAAAAACAGATTGATAATTAGAGTTATGTGTTTCTTCATGATTTTTGTTTTTTTAAGCATAGGAAATATCATCTGGCAATTCATTCACATCATCATCCATATATTCAAAGTGGACCTTTAATTGATCTCCTGCCTTCACAATCCCATCTGATATACCCTTAGCAAATTCACCTTTTTTAAAATTTTGCAAAAGCATAACCTTAATTTCGTCCCAAAAATCATCTGCAACTTTAGCATTAATTCCTGCATCTCCAATAATGGCAAACTTTTTATCCTTCACGGCTAAATAAAACAGTACTCCATTTCGAAGTTTGGTTTTCTGCATTTTTAAAAGATCGAAAACCTGACTAGCTCGATCTAGAACATCAGTTTTGCAACGATCCTCCACATGAACTCTAATTTCACCAGAAGTATTACTCTCCGCATGACGAATAGCATTGAGAATCATCATCTCATCTGCTGTACTAAAAAATCCTTTTGCTTTTGGCATATTTATTTAACTCTAAAATTCAACTTTTGGTGCCTCATCTGATCCTTGTTTTGCCTCAAAGTATGCTTTGTTTTCAAATCCAAACATATTAGCGAACAAATTATTCGGGAACATTTTAACTGACAAGTTATAGTCACGAGCTGTTTCATTGAATCGTTTTCGCTCAACTGTAATTCTGTTTTCCGTTCCTTCTAACTGAGCTTGTAATTGCAAGAAGTTCTGATTAGCTTTTAAGTCGGGATACTTTTCGACAACCACCATTAAACGACTTAATGCAGAACTCAATCCATCTTGTGCTGCTTGGAATTTTTGTAAAGCAGCTGGATTCATATTATTGGCATTAATTGTAGTAGAGGTAGCTTTAGCTCTTGCTTGTACTACACCTTCTAAGGTCTCTTTTTCATGACCAGCATAACCTTTTACAGTAGCTACCAAATTCGGAATTAAATCGGCTCTTCTTTGATATACATTTTCCACTTGTGCCCATTGTGCGTCAACAGTTTCGTTAGCCACAACCATGCTATTATATTTTCCTTTTCCGTAATTGAAACCAATTAAAACAAACAGCACAATAACGATAATAACTATCCAAGATTTCTTCATTTTATCATCTCTTTAATTTACAATATTTCAATTTCAAAGATACAAAAAAGGCTTGTCGAAGTGACAAGCCTTTTTGTTAATGTTATTTAATCAGGCTAAAACTTCGTTTGATAAAATCAGCGAGCTCTTTACCTTTCAGTAGACTTTGAGAAAGCAAAGCTAAATCGTACATTTGCTTCACCTTGGCTTGCTGAACCTCCTCTTCTTTTTCCTCTAATACTTCCGTTACTAAAGGATGGTTTGAGTTCACCACAAGGTTATATGTTTCAGGGAATCCACCCAACCCCATCATTCCTCCGCCACCAAGTTTTTCCATATCCTTCATACGACGCATAAACTCAGACTGAGTAATAATGATTGGAGATTCTGTTTCGCTTAAAGATTCGAAAACAACAGTAAATTTAGCTTTATCGATATTCTTCTCGATAACAGGCTTTAATACTTCCTGCTGTTTCTCGTCTAATTTAGATGGCAACTTTTCGTCTTTATCAATTAATTTTTCAATGGTATCAGCATCTACTCTTTTAAATTGAACATCAGTTAATTTTTGCTCTAATGTATTAATGAAGTGATTGTCTAAAACACCATCCATTTCCAAAACATCATAACCACGATCTTTAGCGGCCTGAATATAACTATACTGCTCATCTTTGTCAGTAGAATACAGATAAACTACTTTATTATCCTTATCCTTTTGAGTCTCTTTAACTTGAGTATTATATTCTTCGAAAGTATAATGTTTACCATCAGTATTTTTCAATAAAGCAAACTTCATGGCTTTCTCGCTAAATTTCTCGTCAGAAATCATACCATACTCAATGAATACTTTGATATCGTCCCATTTAGCCTCTAGCTCTTCTCGATTATTCTTAAAAATCTCCTCTAACTTATCAGCTACTTTCTTAGTGATGTGATTAGAAATTTTCTTCACATTTCTATCACTTTGCAAATAAGAACGAGATACATTCAATGGAATATCTGGAGAATCAATTACACCATGTAATAAAGTTAAGAACTCAGGCACTATTCCTTCAACAGAATCAGTAACGAAAACCTGATTACTGTATAATTGAATCTTGTCTTTCTGAACCTCTAGATTCTTTTTTAATTTAGGGAAGTATAAAACTCCTGTTAGATTAAATGGATAGTCCACATTTAAATGAATATGGAAAAGAGGTTCTTCAAAATTCATTGGATAAAGCTCATGATAGAAGTTTTTGTATTCTTCATCTTTTAATTCTGCAGGAGCTTTCTTCCAAATTGGGTCACTATTATTGATGATACGATCAGTTTCTACTTCTTTATAGACATCGTTACCATCTTTATCTTTTTCACCTTCTACCTTCTCTTGTTTTTTTTCTTTACCAAACTGAATGGGCACAGGTAAAAATTTGCTGTATTTATTAAGCAATTCTAAAATCTTGCTTTCTTCAAGAAACTCTTTTTCTTCATCAGAAATATGTAGAACAATATCAGTTCCTCTTTCTGTTTTATCAGTTTCCTCTATCGTATAATTAGGACTTCCGTCGCATTCCCAACGAACAGCTTTTGTTGAGCCTCCTTTTTTATAGGTCTTAGAAAAGATTTCTACTTTATCAGAAACCATAAAAGAAGAATAGAAACCTAAGCCAAAATGACCGATAATAGCATTTTGTTCTGCTTCACTCTTATTTTTAAACTTGTTCACAAACTCTTCAGCACCTGAAAAAGCAATTTGATTGATGTATTTATCAATTTCCTCAGCTGTCATACCAATACCTCTATCTCTAATAGTAAGGGTTTTGGCTTCTTTATCAGCTATAACCTGAATAGTTAGATCTCCCAGCTCATCTTTCACTTTGCCCATTGAAGCTAGTGTTTTCAATTTCTGAGTAGCATCCACAGCGTTGGAAACCAATTCTCTTAGGAATATTTCGTGATCTGAGTATAAGAACTTCTTAATGATAGGAAATATATTTTCCGTCTGTACATTAATTTTTCCCTCTTGCATGATATTATATGTTTTAGTTTATTTCTTTTGTAGGGCTATTTTACAAAAAAGATACCATTGTTTTTTCTCTGTCATTTTGGCAAGAAATTAATTAAATTGGACAATGAGGGGATGGCTGGTATGTCGATTGAATAAATGAAGGGAGACAGGACTTAATGGGAAAAGAAAATTGGACTTAGGTTTCAGACCTTTTGTTAATTCTTAACATTCTCAATAGTTCTTGTTTTTTTGCAATTGAAAACACGCCATATAAAACGCCTCCCCACCCCTTAAATTCTTAATTATAAAGACTAAAAATCCCTCTTAACAAATTGTTAGTAACACAAGTTAAAAAGCTGACCTTTTTTCATTGCCAAGTGGATGTTTTTTAAGACCTTTGCCGACGACAGCCAGAGGCACCGTAGAACATTAAATTTAAGGAATTGAAAACTATAAAAACCGCACTCATATCTGTATTTCACAAAGACGGATTACAGGAAATCTTAGAAGAACTAGACCGATTAAATGTAGAGATTATTTCTACTGGCGGGACTTACGATCACATTATAAAACAAGGCTTTAAAGCAAAAACTGTTGAATCAATTACCGACTACCCAGGTATTTTTGGCGGTAGAGTGAAGACTTTACATCCCGATATTTTTGGTGGTATTTTACATCGTCGTCATTTAGCCGAAGATTTAGCAGAATTGGAGAAGTATAATATTCCAGCCATCGATTTAGTAATAGTCGATCTTTATCCTTTTGAAAAAACAGTGGCTACAGCTGACGAAGAAAGTCAAATTATTGAGAAAATCGATATTGGCGGAATTAGTTTAATTCGTGCTGCTGCTAAGAATTTCAAAGATGTTATTATTATTCCTTCTCAGGATCAATATGGTGAGCTTCTTAAAATGCTTCAGAAACAAAATGGAGCTTCTAGCATAGAGAATCGTAAGTATTTCGCAGCTCAAGCCTTTAATGTTTCTTCTCATTACGATACCGCCATTTTTAATTATTTTAATGGTACTGAAGAAATTCCTTCTTTTAAAATATCACAAAAAAACGGTGCTGTTTTACGTTATGGTGAGAATCCTCATCAAGAAGGCATGTTTTATGGTGATTTAGAAAAAGTATTTTCTCAACTCCATGGTAAAGCCATCTCTTACAACAACTTAGTAGACTTAGATGCAGCAATTAAATTAATATCAGAATTTGACGAACCAACTTTTGCCATTCTAAAACATACCAATGCCTGTGGATTGGCTTCCGACAAAAGCTTATCTGAAGCCTGGAATAAAGCATTAGCTGGCGACCCTATTTCGGCCTTTGGTGGTGTGCTGGCTTGTAATAAAGAAGTGGATGAAGAAACGGCTAAAGCTGTCAATAAACTATTTTTCGAAATAATAATTGCCCCTTCTTATGAAAAAAATGCATTAGAAGTGCTGAAAAGCAAAAAAAATAGAATAATTTTACAAGCTGATTCTTATGATTTTCCAACAAAAATCTATAAATCAATTTTAAATGGTACTTTAGTACAAGGTTCCGATGATGTTAGTGAGACAAAAGAGGATACGAAAGTAATCACAGAACAGGCTCCAAGCATCAGAGAACTTGAGGATTTGGTATTTGCTAACTTAATAGTGAAACATACCAAATCAAATGCTATTGTATTGGTGAAGAACAAACAGTTGATTGGTAGTGGAACAGGTCAAACAAGTAGAGTTGATGCCTTAAAACAAGCGATTATAAAAGCTGAAGCCTTCAATTTAGATTTAGAAGGATCTGTATTGGCTTCAGATGCTTTTTTCCCGTTTGCTGACTCAGTAGAGATAGCAAATCAATCAGGTGTTAAAGCGGTGATTCAACCTGGTGGATCAGTGCGAGATCAGGATAGCATTGATTATTGTAATCAAAACAATATGAGTATGCTATTTACAGGAAATAGACATTTTAAACATTAATAAACTCAAGATATAATGGGTATATTCTCATTCTTAACACAAGAGTTGGCTATCGACTTAGGAACTGCCAATACCATTATCATATATAATGACAAGGTAGTAGTTGACGAGCCCTCCATAGTTGCCATTGAAAGAAATACAGGTCGAATTATTGCAGTGGGTAAAAAAGCCCAAATGATGCATGGTAAGACTCATGAAAATATAAAAACGATACGTCCGCTCCGAGATGGTGTAATTGCTGATTTTGAATCAGCAGAATATATGATCGAAGAAATGATCAAAATGACAAAAGCTCCATCTAGATGGTTCAAGCCTTCTTTAAAAATGGTGATTTGCATTCCTTCTGGAATTACACCAGTAGAAGAACGCGCTGTAAAAGACAGCGCTGAACAAGCAGGAGCCAAAGAAGTGAAATTGATTCATGAGCCTATGGCTGCTGCTATTGGAATAGGAATTGATGTGATGGAACCTACCGGAAACATGATTATTGATATCGGGGGGGGAACGAGTGAAATTGCCGTTATTGCACTTGGTGGAATTGTAAACAACAAGTCTATTCGAGTAGCTGGTGATGATTTCAATATGGACATCATCGACTATATGCGTAAGCAACATAATATCACTATTGGAGAACGTACTGCAGAGCAAATTAAAATCCATGTAGGAGCTGCTTCTACAGAGATTGAAAACCCACCTGAAGATTATGCCGTTCATGGTAGAGATATGCTAACGGGAATTCCTAAGGAGATTTATGTGAATTATTCTGAAATAGCTCATGCTTTAGATAAGTCCATTTCTAAAATTGAATCTGCTATTCTTCATGCTTTAGAGATGACACCTCCTGAATTATCTGCAGATATTTTCAGTACAGGTATATTCTTAGCTGGTGGAGGATCTATGTTAAGAGGATTAGATGTTAGAATTCACCAAAAAACAAAGCTTCCTATTCATGTAGCTGAAGATCCATTAAGGGCTGTGGCTCGTGGAACTGGAATTGCTTTGAAAAACTTTAATAAGTTCACATTCTTGATTAAATAAGAGAGGATGGCCTAATGCAGAATCTTCTTAATTTCCTCTGGAAAAACTACGCTTTCTTTTTGTTCTTAATACTTGAGTTTATTGCCTTAAGTATGGTTGTTTCTAATGGACATCAATCTGCTGTATTTTCCTATACCAGCAACCAAATGGGTGGGGAAGCTTTTAGTAGTTGGCAAAGTATAGTTCACTATTTCGATCTTGGTGAAGCTAATGAGCAATTGGTTGAAGAAAATAAAAGACTTAGGAGTCAATTGGACCAATCTTTCCTAGATAGGGACTTCATTGCTTTTGATACTATTTCGGTAAATGACAGTTTGATAAAGTGGGACAGTACTCAAAATAAATTCCTTCCTCAGGATACCAATATTTTAGCTTTCGAATATATTGGCGCTAAAACTATTAGCAATTCTATTCATAAGCAAAAAAATTATTTAATGCTTAATAAAGGGCTTGCACAAGGGGTGAGAGAAAACATGGGAGTCATAGGCCCTAATGGTGTAGTTGGAATTGTTTATAGTGCATCAGAAGATTTCAGCACCGTAGTTTCTTTATTAAATATCAAAACTAGAATTAGTTCTAAGCTAAAAACCAATAATGAATTAGGAATTTTACAATGGGATGGTCAAAATCCAAACCTTGCACAATTCAATAGTATTGAAACCTATATTCCAATAAAAGTTGGAGATAGTATTATTACAAGTGGTTATTCACATATATTTCCCGAAGGGATCATGCTTGGAGTTATTCAAGATTATCATCGAAACACATCCGATAATACCTATTATATAAGCGTGAAACTATCTACTAAGTTTAGCAGCCTAAAACATGTTACTATTATCCGAAACAGGTTCTATGAAGAGCAAATTTTATTAGAAAAAACATTGGAGGATGAAAGATAATGTTTAAAAGCATATTCATATTTTTTGCCCTGGTAATATCTCAGGTATTGGTTTTTAATCATATTCAATTTTCTGGTTATATCAACCCTGCTTTCTACGTCCTTTTTATCATTCTACTACCGGCGAATACTCCAGCATGGCTCCGATTAATTTCTGGTTTCCTATTGGGATTCAGTATTGATATTTTTTCACAAAGCCCAGGGCTAAATGCTGCTTCAACAGTATTAATAGCCTTTTTACAGCCCTATATATTATACGCTTTCAAAACTACTGATGTAGATGAAGGAAAACGTAATAGCTTAAGTCATATAGGCTTTCGCTGGTTCATCAGCTACTCAATCGTTCTTATTCTCATTCACCATGTTTTCTACTTTATTTTAGAAGTTTTTCGATTTAGCCATTTTTTAGATACTTTTTATCGCATTATTCTCAGTAGTTTTGCTACTTTTATTGCCATATTTTTATCACAACTAGTTATTTATAAAAAACAACAATAATTTCAATCTTATGAAAAACATTAAATATTTAATGCTTTTTGCTATTGCTTTAGGAATTTTCTCGGCTTGTGAGCACGAAGCTAAGCAGAAACAAGAATCTTATGAAATAGCTGGCGAATTCAGAGGAGTCACAGAAGGAAATGCCTTTATCAAAGTTAGAGGAGAAAATGGTTGGGAAACCATTGATTCAGCTATTATTGTTGAAGAGAAATTCAACATGAGTGGAAGTACTGAAGATGTCAAATTTGTATATCTAGTATCCGATGCTTATAGAGGTGGAATCCCCCTGTTTCTCGAAAACACAGCATATAGCATCAACCTTCATAAAGACAGTATTGATAAGGTTGAAATTAAAGGTAGTGAAATTCAAGCTGCATTTGCTGAAGCCAAAACCAATATGGACAAGTATGACGAGCTATGGCAAGATTACTATTATAACGAATATCGTGCTATGACTGATGAAGAAAAAGCTAAAAACGAAGATCATCTCAACGACTTATATGATGGTGCTCAACTTTTAAAAAAAGAATACATCAAGTCTTTCATCACTAAGAATGCTGATAATATTGCAGCAGCACAGATATTAATGGATAGTGAAGATGCCTTAGGAACAGATGATATGCTAACTTTATACGAAGGACTTACACCTTTAGTAAAATCATCAAATCCTGGCATATTTTTAACAGAAAGAATAGAAATCGTTAAAAAGACTGCAATAGGCCAACCATTGATTGATTTCACCATGAATGATACAAAAGGAAACCCATTAAAACTTTCTGAAATCACTAAAGGGAAATATGTATTGGTTGATTTTTGGGCTGCTTGGTGTGGCCCTTGCCGTAAAGAAAACCCTAATGTTGTTGAAAATTACAATAAATATAACGCTGATGGCTTTGATGTCTTAGGTGTTTCCTTTGATGATGATAAAGATAAATGGCTAAAAGCTATTGAAGACGATGGTTTAACTTGGACACAGGTTTCGGATTTAAAAGGCTGGAAAAATTCCGCTGGTAAATTATATGGCATTCGATCTATCCCACAAAATATACTATTAAGCCCTGAAGGAATTATTTTAGAGAAAAACCTAAGAGACAAAGCTCTTGGAGAAAAATTAGCCGAGATATTCGGTAAATAATATTGTACTACAAAAAAGCTGTCTTTTTTATGAAACACTATTCATAAAAAGACGGCTTTTTATATTTTTTAGAGGATGGAATTGAACGATAGAAATAAAGTTTTTGAGGTTTTAAAGGAGTTAAATATAGAATGTGAGTTACACGAGCACCCTCCCACTCCAACCATTGAAGAGGCCGTTAAGTATTGGGGCCAAATGAAATCTACCCATTGTAAAAATTTATTTTTCAGAAATCACAAAGGCAATAAGCATTATTTAGTCATCTTTGAGCACCAACAGCAACTCATGATTCGTGATTTGGAACAAAAATTAAAACAAGGGAAACTCTCCTTTGCCTCAGAAAAAAGAATGAGTAAATACCTAGGTGTTAAACCTGGTTCGGTTAGTCTTTTTGGGTTGATTAATGATAATGATAATCATGTTTATGTATTCTTTGATAAAAACTTATTGAATAGTGAATTTTTAAGTTTTCATCCTAATGACAATACTGCTTCATTAAAGATTTCCCAATCCGATTTTCAAAAATTCCTCATTTGGTCAGGAAATGAACATGAATTTCTCGACTTATACTAATCATAAATTGAACTGATTTATAATCTTAATTTGAATATATTTGCTCAAATTTTAATGAATGGCCGAAACAATCTCCACAAAGAAGAATAAAGGTAGAAAAGCAGCTTCACCGAAGACTGAAGAGCCCAATGAGAAAGAAATGACTTTTTGGGATCATCTCACAGAATTAAGGGGGCATTTGGTGCGTTCTCTAGTAGCTATCATATTACTAGCTATTGTTGCTTTCATCTATAAGAGTTTTGTTTTTAATACTATTATTCTAGCACCTAAGGAAGCTGATTTCATTACCAATCAACTATTATGCAAATTGGGGATGCTTATCAATATCGACTATTTCTGTGTTTCCGATTTCAGCCTTAAAATCATCAACATAAATATGGCTGGACAGTTTATGACCCATATGTATATTTCTTTTATGGCTGGTGTAGTGATGGCCGCTCCTTATATCATTTATGAATTCTGGAAATTTGTGGAACCTGCATTACATGAGCACGAAAGAAAAAATTCAGGTGGAACCGTATTAGTTTGTAGCCTCCTATTTATTACGGGAGTAGTATTCTCCTACTTTTTAATCGTCCCGCTGGCTTTGAATTTCTTTGGTTCCTATCATGTTAGCGAAGAAGTTTCAAATACCATTTCCTTAACTAGCTATATCAGCACTGTAGTTACTGTTACCATCTCTGTCGGAGTCGTTTTTGAACTACCTGTTGTTATTTTCTTCCTAACAAAAGCAGGTTTAGTTAGCATTGAGTTTCTAAAGAAGAACAGAAAATACATGTTAGTAATCGTTCTTATTCTTTCTGCTTTAATCACCCCTCCTGATGTTTTTAGCCAAGTACTAGTAACTTTACCACTGATGGTGCTTTATGAGTTTAGCATATTTATGGCTAAAAGAGCACAAAAAAAAAGAAGTCGATAGCAAACTAAGCGAGGGTTAAAAATTTAATATTTCCCTTTAAGCACATTGTGGTATTGAAAAAAGATCATATATTTGTTCTATAGGATTATTTTTTTCTTTAATACGCATCTAAAAAAAACCTAACAGTGAAATCAAAAATCTCACAAAAAGCTTTATTAATCATCACATTTCTACTTATGATAAGTGGAAGTAGCATGGCTCAAAGAAGCTTTGATACTCACAAAGGTGGTATGATTTGGAAACACTGGTATGTCCAAGCCAATATTGGGCTCAACCTTTTTTATGGAGATGTAAGTTCTCACGATCAAGATCTATTTAAGAAAATCGGAGAAGAAAGTTCATTTGCTTATTCTTTAACAGCCGGGAAATGGATTACAGATTGGGGGGGAGCCGAATTCACATTTTCTAGTGGGAAACTTATAGGTTCTACACCCGGACTACAATTCGAAAATAATTATAACCAGTATATAATTCAAGGAATCTTTAATTTTACTCAACTGTTATACCCTGCCAACGAACAAACTCCCTTTTACATTTATGGGAAAATAGGATATGGGCAAATAGATTTTAATTCTGTGCTTCGCAATAGCTCTACTTTAGACACTATAAAAATGCAAGGTAAAGAAACTACTCATGGTAAAAGAGTGAGTGAATGGGTTTTACCTCTTTGCCTTGGCGGAGCATTCAACCTTGATGAGAACCTCACCATTGTTATTGATGGAACTCTTTTTCTTGTTAATTCAGACAAACTAGATGCTAGATTCGGTAAAAATGGTAACGATGATAATGATTTCTATGTGAACTTCTCTGTAGGCTTAAGGTATACTTTCAATGCAAAAGAAACTCAGGGTAGCTTCAATAGATCTAAATCTAGACGTTCAAATAGATGGTCTAGGTAAAAGATTATTTTATCCTTTCTGGGTTTTTCTTTACAAAACTACCCCAACCAGTATACGATTCTTTTTCAAACCCATAAGATTTTTGGAAATAATGACAAACCGCAGCTGCTAATCCATCTGTAGCATCTAAATACTCTGGCTCTTCTGTCATTTTTAATAGATGTTTTAACATTCCGGCAACTTGTTCTTTAGAAGCTGTTCCTTTCCCTGTTATGGACTGTTTTATTTTTCGAGGTGCATACTCAAAAATGGGAAGGTTTCTATAAAGCCCAGAAGCCATAGCTACTCCCTGTGCCCTTCCTAACTTTAGCATACTCTGGGGGTTTTTCCCCATAAAGGGTGCCTCTATAGCTATCTCATCTGGCTTATACTGATCAATTAGAGCCAATGTGCGCTCAAATATTTTCTTAAGCTTCATTGGGTGGTTATCATAACCAGCTAATTTCAATACCCCCATGGTAACCAGCTTTATTTTATTATCTTGCTGGTGTATTACACCATAACCCATTATATTTGTACCCGGGTCAATGCCCAAAATAATTCGATCCTGCTTCAAAATTTATGTTTAAGTGAAGATTTCTACAAAAATACGAAAAAGCTTTAATCTCTTTTTTAAGATATTGCTTGTTAGTTTAGTTTATATTTTCTTGTTCTTTGAGCTAAGTAAACATCAAGAACAATTTAGTATCAATGGAGTACTCAATGCATCTAAGAAAGATTCTCTTTTACTGCTATTAGCTTTTGGTTTGATGCCACTTAACTGGCTCATTGAAAGCATCAAGTGGAGATTTCTCATGCGAAAGATAGAAAATGTAAAGCTAAGTAATTCCATCCAAGCAGTATTTGCAGGAACAGCCATCAGTATTTTCACCCCCAACCGAATTGGCGATTACTTAGGTCGAATTTTTATTTTAAAGAAGGGGGATAGACTTGATGGAACAGTTGCTACCATTACTGGGAATTTAAGTCAGCTGCTGATAACCATACTCATGGGAAGTGTGGCTCTTATCTACTTTTCTGAAACTATAGTCACCGATTTTTTACAATGGAATAACATATGGATAGCCATTTCTATAATTCTAATTCTTAGTATAGATATTATCCTCCTCATTATATTCTTCAAATTCCCTAGCATTGAGAATAGACTAAATAGAACTTTTGGAATTTACAGATACCCTATTATCAAACATCTTAATATTTTAGCTGAATACAGAATGGATGAATTAGTAAAAGTTTTGTCCTATAGTCTCCTTAGGTATTTAATCTATTCTGTTCAATTCTATTTATTATTACTGGCTTTTCACTTCGATTTATCCATAATCGATGGAATGATGGTGGTGTTTTTAGTTTTCTTTGGAATCACTATCATTCCGAGTATTGCAGTTGCAGAATTGGGTGTAAGGGCCTTAATCACCCTTTTTGTATTCCAATTGATAGGTCAATATTCGCAGGCAGAATTTGAACTCGGTTTAATTGCTGCTACATCTATACTTTGGTTAATCAATATTGCATTCGCAGCAGTAATTGGAGGTGCTTTTATCTTTAACTTAAAGTTTATTAGAAAGAAAGACCTAATAGAGGAAACAGATAAAAATCCTGAAGAATGATAATCGTAATCTTAAGTTGGCTTATTGTTCTACTTTATATCTTTGTGATTTTAAGGTTTTATTGGGCATGGACTAAAATTCAGGATAATAATCCTAAATCCTCTAGTTTAAAGAAAATCAGCATTGTTATTGCCACTAGAAACGAAGAAGAAAATTTAGCCCCCCTTTTTCAATCCATCTTGGACCTCGATTATCCAAGAAATCATTTTGAAGTCATTCTTATTAATGATCACAGCGATGATTCCAGCCTAAATTTGATGGAAAGATTTAAAAAATCCAATACTGAAATAGATATTACCTTAAACACCCTTTCTAGTCATGAAACAGGGAAAAAGATGGCTCTCAGAAAAGCTTTTTCACTAGCAAAATATGATATTATTCAATGTACTGATGGAGATTGTGAATTTTCAAGATTATGGCTTCAAGAATGCACTAAAGCTTTTGAAAACCCAGCAATAAAACTAATCAGTGGCGGAATTAGAATAAATCACAGTCCATCCATTTTTCAAAAGATGCAGGCTTTGGAATTATTGAGTTTGATCGCCAGTGGCGGCGCTGCTATTGGTCTACAAAGACCTATCATGTGCAATGGTGCCAATATGGCATTCCGGAAAGAAATTTTGCTTCAAGAGAAAGAGGACCTTATGAATCATAAATATGAGAGTGGTGACGATATATTCCTTCTTCAAGAGGTGAAAAGAAGATTTGGACCTAGTGCTATCACTTTTATTAAAGACCAAAACTATTGGATAACAACCACTGCCGAAGAAAATGTTTCAGGATGGCTAAATCAAAGAATGAGATGGGTTTCCAAATCGGCAGGTTATAAAGACTCATTTCTAATATTTACCTCAACACTCGTTTTTCTTGCCAACCTCAGCCTTGTCATACTCGCCATAGGCTCCATATTTAAAATACAACTCCCCAGCACTTTTGTCTATCTATTTATTCTGAAGGGATTTGTGGATTTCATATTCCTCAAAAAAGCAACATCAGACTCCTCTCAAAAACACTTATTGTGGGTCTTTATCCCTCTAAATCTATTCTATCCATTCTTTATTAGTTATTCGGCCATATTTGGTCAATTTAAAGGATTCACATGGAAAGGAAGAATCTATAAAAAGTAATATTATGAAGTGATGGTAAGCATTTTTTAATCTAATTTCGCAATCAATAAAAACCATTTTAATGATAATAAGCAGCAGTCCATTACAAGGTATCACAGATGATGTTTTTCGCTCAGTTCACCATGAAGTTTTTGGTGGAATAGATGAGTATTTTGGTCCCTATATTCGACTCGAAAGTCATAAGGATGCCAAAAATTCACAATTAAAAGATGCCTTATCTCCTTTAAATAAGTATTTGAACTATGTGCCTCAGATTTTAAGTAGTCATTCGGAACTAATTCTAAAAGAATCCGAAAGGTTAAAAGAGCTTGGACATAAAACCGTCAATTGGAATTTAGGTTGCCCCTACCCAATGGTGAGCAAAAGGAATATGGGTGCTGGATTATTAAACCAACCCGCTTTGGTGAAGGTGATTTTAGAAAATATTATGCCCCAAATGCCCATTGAAATTTCTATCAAATGTCGTATGGGTTTGGAATCGAATGAGGAAATATTCCCTTTAATTGATCTGTTTAATACCTTTGATTTGAAAGAAATCATCATTCATGCTCGAACAGCCAAACAAATGTATAAAGGCTATGCAAAGCCTAAGCTAGTTCTTCCATTAATAGAACAATCCAAGCATCCATTGGTTTATAATGGTGATCTTAATTCTAAAAAAGAAATCTTGAGTGTTCAAGAATTATTTGAAGGAAAGATAGAAAAGTTCATGCTGGGCAGAGGCTTGATTATGAAACCTCAGTTGGCTCTTTTGGCAAAAGGAAGTGAAGTTACAAACCTTAAAGAAAGCTTATCTTCTTTCCATCAAAAACTCATCAATCATTATTTAAACAAATACCAAGGACATCAGTTGGTACCTAAAATGAAGGGTGTTTGGGAATACCTAGCTCATAGCTTTGTAGATAGCCATAAAGTATATAAGTTGATTAAGAAATCCAAATCATGGGCTTCCTATACCAAAGCAACAGATCTTATTTTCCATCAATTTGAATTGGATGAATAAAGCTGTTCAAATAACATTGGCTTTAATTTCTGGTCTATTACTTGGAATATCGTGGCCAGAAATTACCGAACATTCTTGGCTGGTTGTTTTTGCTTTTGTCCCGCTTTATTATCTAATTGATAAAACCCAAAATGGAAATTGGAAGAATCTGTTTTTACTGAGTTTTTTAAGTTTTATTGTATGGCACCTCCTATCTGTTTATTGGATGATTCATTCTACCGTAATTGGAAGTATCAGCGCTTGGATCATCAATGCTTTCTTAATGGCTTCTGTCATTTCCTTTGGGCATTTCACCAAGCAAAAACTGAAAAAAGTTCCCATCGAGATTATTTTGAGCTTTTATTGGCTGAGTTTTGAAATTATGCATTTATTCTGGTCTTTATCATGGCCATGGATGGACCTTGGAAATGTTTTTGCCAATAACCCGAATTGGATTCAGTGGTATGAGTATACAGGAATTTATGGAGGCGCCTTTTGGATTCTCATCATTAATGGATTGATATTTAGATTTATTAAATCATTATTGAATCAGAAATATATAAAGACTTCCATATTTTTCGTTTCAACATCACTTGTGATTTCTCTTCCATTACTTCTCTCCTACCACTTGTTAAACCAAGAAACTCCACCTACCCAATCAATTGAAATTAGTGTCATACAACCCAATATTGACACCTATATTGAGAAGTTTAATGGCATGACTCCTCTAGCACAAAGTGAAAGAATCATTCATCAGCTTAATAGCAAAAAGACGGCACCTCTTATCGTTCTTCCCGAAACCGCCATTCCAGAAAATTTTGACGTCAGCAAAAATAACTACCCTAAAAGCATATCAAAATTATTGAAATGGACAAAAACCCATCACAAACAGCTCATTGGTGGATTTTATTCAAAAGATAGCCTCAACTATAACTCTGCCTTATATTTAGAGGAGGGTGAAATCATAAGTACCCGCCACAAACAAAAGCTTCTACCCTTTGGAGAAAGTATGCCCTTCGATTGGTTTTATCAAGTATTTCAGAAGCAAATAGAAAAAGATGGTGGCAATTCTGCGAGTTTTGGTAGAGATCAAGAAGCACGAGTTTTCGATTTAGCCTCTGCAGGGAAAATCGGAACTTTGATTTGTTTTGAATCTGCATTTCCCGACATCACTAGTGAAATGGCCAGAAAGGGAGCTCAGATTCTTCTAGTCATCACCAACGACGATTGGTGGCAAGACACACCAGGGCATAGACAACATTTTGCCTATTCCCGATTGAGAGCCATTGAAAACCGAAGGTTTATTGCCCGCTCAGCCAATACTGGAATTAGCGGGTTTATTGACGAGAAAGGTAATATTTTACAATCTACCAAATATAAAACTACAGATATCCTAAGTCAGAAATGCCAATTAATATCTAATATTACTTTCTTTAGTCAAAATGAATCTAAAATCCGATACTTCATCATTAGTATAGCTTTCCTTATTTTCCTTATGAGCATGAAAAAATATCATAAATCTTTCCAAAATGATAAGTCATCATTATAATTCTATATTTTTGCCAATCTAAATACGAATGAATGCGAAATATCTTTTTTTATGTCCTTATTACCTTAGCTTTGGGGTCTTGTGTGAAATATAGTCCATATGAGACTAAAGTTCCGTATGAGGAGAAATACAGCAATCATAAGAACCTCATTCAAGTTTTAGATCTTCCACCCAAAGACACCATATGTTTTTTGCTAACAGGAGATGTACAAAGATTTTACGACGAGACTCTAGATATGGTTGAACACGCCAAGCAAGACCAGGAAATCGACTTCATGGTATTCACTGGCGACATGACCGATTTTGGAGTATTGCAAGAATACGAAGCCATGAAAACAATATTCGACCGTCTTCCTTTCCCCTATCTGTGCTCTGTTGGTAATCACGATTTCAATTATAATGGAGGTCAAATATACTTAGACATGTTCGGTTCCTTTGACTATTCATTTATGCTTCAGGGCTTTAATTTTGTATTTATAAACACCAACGGTCGTGAATTTATCTGGGCCTCAAATGTACCAAATATCACCTGGCTTGAGGAACAACTTAAAGATACCGCCAATTATAATGGAGCTATCATTATAAATCATGTACCTCCAGACAATGTAGATTTTAATGAAGGCCTTTCTGATGCCTTTGTAGATGCCATCCATTACCCAGGAAAAACCATGATGCAATTAAATGGTCATAATCATGATTTCGCAAATTCTTTTCCCTATTATGGTGATATTCAATATATCAATACCAGTAGCCCACAGAAAAGATTGTATTTGAAAATTAAAATATGGAAAACAGCGAATAATAGAGCTGATTACTCCATGGAAAAGGTGGAGTTCTAGTATGAAAAAATATATTTTCTTCATAGCCTTATTAGGTCTTTTCCTTGTTACAAAAGCTCAAATTATTTATTCTGATACTTCCACAAAATGGTATCATATTGACCATGCCTCTCTTCAATATGCCGGTGGAATTGGATGGATAGCTGGAGGAATGGGTTTTGATTTTGTTAACGATAAAATAGCCATAGATTTCTTAGCTGGTTACCTTCCCACTGGAATTGGTGGGGTTCGAGTTTTTACCCTTAATTTAAAATCTAATTATAAACCCTGGCATTTCAGAGTAAATGAGAACTTGAGTATCGTTCCAATAAATATCGGTTTTATCAGCTCACATGCCATAGGAGAACAGTATAATAAAAACAAAAAGGGAATTTACCCTGAGGGATATTATTGGTGGCCTGCGAATAATAGGATTGGCCCCAGCATCGGCCAAAATTACTTTTTCACCATCACAAGTGGCAAAAGAAGAGTTGTTGAAATATATTGGGATCTGAGCTGTGATGATTTTGGACTTTATACTTATTTCGATAATAAAACGGTAAAACTCCACCATATTTTCAACTTCGACCTAGGTTTTAAATGGTATTTTTAAGACACTGGACTTTAATCAATCATAGATTACTCCGTTGTCTTCTTAAAAACTGTTAAGTTTTTCTATAATATCATAACAAGCCCATAATTTCAATTTAGAATAATTCTACATAAATTCTTTTTTTGTATATTTGCAACGCATTTGGATTATTACCATCTGGTAATCGATCCACACAAAATAATAAAGAAATAAAATGGCAAAATTTGAAATAATCATGCCCAAACTGGGCGAAAGTATCATAGAAGCAACAATTACAAAATGGCTCAAAGTTGAAGGAGATTCTGTAGACGAGGATGATGCCATTCTTGAGATTGCTACCGACAAAGTAGATTCTGAAATTCCTTCTCCTGTAGAAGGTAAAATCATTAAAACCCTCTACGAGGAAGGAGATGTTATTGCTGTTGGCGAAGTAATAGCTATTATAGCTATGGATGGCGATGAAGAAGATGATGACGAAAGTCCAGAAGCTAATACAGCAGCTCCTGCCGCTGCAGCAGCTAGCATTGAAGCGGAGATTGAAGCCGTTGCACATGTAGAGGCGGGTGACTTTTCTTCTTCTGATAAGTTTTATTCTCCATTGGTGAGAAGCATTGCAAAAACTGAAGGAGTAAGCTTAACTGAATTAGACAATATTGCAGGAAGCGGCAAAGAAGGCCGAGTGACCAAACAAGACCTCCTGAATTATCTAGAAACCAGGAATAATGCCCCAAAAGCTGAAGCTAAAACTGTAGCTACACCTGCTAGTCCAGCTCCAGCTGCTGTTAAAACTATTTCTGCACCGGCTGTTAGTGCTGGTTCTGGTGATAGAATTGAGCAAATGGACAGAATGCGTGGATTAATTGCTGACCATATGGTGATGAGCAAGCAAGTTTCTCCCCATGTGACTTCATTTATTGAAGCCGATGTGACTAATATCGTCAATTGGAGAAATAAGAATAAAGATGCATTCATGAAAAAAGAGGGCGAGAAAATTACCTTCACTCCCATCTTTATTGAGGCAGCTGCAAAAGCATTGCGTGACTATCCAGGAATCAATACTTCAGTTGATGGTAGAAATATAATTTACAGAAAAAACATAAATATAGGAATGGCTGCTGCACTTCCTGATGGAAACCTAATTGTTCCTGTCATTAAAAATGCAGACCAGAAGAATTTAGTAGGATTAGCAAAATCGGTTAATGATTTAGCCGGAAGAGCTCGTACCAACAAGCTAAACCCTGATGACATCAGTGGCGGAACATTCACCATTACTAACTTTGGTAGCTTCGATAGCCTTACCGGAACCCCTATTATCAATCAGCCACAAGCTGCTATTTTAGGAATCGGTGCTATTGTTAAACGACCAGTAGTTATAGAAACTCCTCAGGGAGATGTAATTGCCATTAGAAGCATCATGATTCTTTCTTTGGCCTACGATCACCGTATTGTAGATGGTGCTTTAGGTGGAATGTACTTGAGAAGTTTAAGAGATTATCTTGAAAACTTCGATATGAATTTGAAACTCTAATATTTATATTTATTATACAACCGGAAGTTAAGACTTCCGGTTTTTTTATGCCCTTACTGATATTCATAGCATTTGAGAACTGCTTAGAATCATCACAAAACTCGTGCAAGTTCGCCAAAATCCTAAATTAAAAATTAGCGTTCCTCTTCTTTTACATTCTTCATCAACTAAAACAACAATACCAAACCCACCCCAAAATCAAAATAAGCAGTCTTTCTATCTTTATAGCTCAAATCACCAGAAGAAGAATAGAAGCCATAGCTCAAATCAGATTGACTATAATCAGCAAATAAAGATAGAGCCAAACAAGAGCTTAATTCATATTTAAAACTGACACCAGCTTTAAAAGCAAAGGATCGAGCTTTTGAGGAGGTGATTTTATAATAAGACTCTCCGAGTAGGTATAACTCTTGCTCAAAAAGCTGCCATGGGCTTTTGCCAAACATCATGCCGCCCAATAGCTTGGGTTCGATGGTTAATCTATTTATCACATTAATGGAATAATAAAAGCCCACCAAAGTGGTCATCATTTTATAAGGATCAGACCGAACATATAATTGATTTAATAATATGGCATCCTCCATCTTTTTATTAGCAATACCAATAGCATCTACCGAATGCAGGCTATAAGTAATATCTGCGCCAAAGCCTATATTCTTATAAACATACCATGCTCCTTCTGCCCCAAGGCTTATTCCTTCCGTGGTAAAACATCCCTTTTCTAAATCATATGCTGCATAGTCTCCCACCGGCATAGAGTAACTTCCTTTTAAAGTAAAGAATGATTTGGCTTCTTGGGAATTTCCAATGGAAATCATAGAGAGAAAAAACAAAATGAGGAGGCTATATTTCATAATTTGTGCTTTTATGGAGCTAAGGTAGGGATATTTTAGATTTTCTATTTCCAGTAAAATTGTTTTGCAAATTGTGTTTTAAAATGCAGCGTTTCAAACAAAACTAAACTATTAGTTAAAAATATTTCCTAATAATTTTAGAGAACCCAACCATATATATTACAAATGAGACAAGCCAGTTATTTTTTTGTAATACACCTAAACTTAATAGTTTATTTTCATACATTTGCTCCATAAACTATCGATTCAATAATAAAAATCATCATGAAAAAACTAAACCTATTATTTGTCTTATTTGTAATAATGACATCTTGCACCAAAGACGAATGCACCGACAATGAAACTGTAGTAACAAACAGTGCAGCTATCTCCGTAAAAATTATAGATAATAATCAACATGCTGTGGAAAATGCCGATGTGGAAATTTTTTCCTCTTCCTCTCATACTCTTGTAAGTAGTACAACTGGTAGTAGTGGCATTATTGATGCAGGAAAATTGTTAGAAGGTGAATACGGATGTAGAGCGAGTTCACAATTAGGAAAGTTGAAATATTCTATTGAAGAGTATTTCCAAGTTATTTCGGGTGAAAACAAAACAATTGAGGTGAACCCATATTCTAATGCTGGAACTGTTAATATTTCAATAGTTAATTTTGAGACTTATCCCAATATATCAATAGCGTTAATTCCTCACCCTAATTTCACAAACATAGAATATAATTTTGATGATTTACTGGCTGAAGCTTATTTTACTGGGACTGCTAACGAAAATGGCTTTTTAACATTTGAAAATATTCCTGCAATGGAGTATGGCAGTAATGTATATAGCATTATGGCTTATTACGATAACACAACTTGGTATTATCCCGATATTAACAATTCTTATTATTTATACAAAGATCAGGAAATTGATGTAACTTTTTATGTATACTTTTAACATTTCTAATTAAAACAATAAAAACAGGTATAGCCCTAATTTCTACACCTGCTTTTATAGCTAAATTTTCAAAAGTGAAATTATTCTGTTATATATACATAGCGCATTAGATCGCCTTTATAATCTCTTTCAAGAATTATCTCTTTATATTTAAGTTGCTTGATATGGTAGGTATCCCATGAATTTATATCTAAAAAACTTCTAATTTCTATATCTTCTTTGTTATTTGCCCATCTCCACTCACTGGTATAATCGTTTGTAACTACAGATCCGTCACTATTATTATAAGTTGCGGTTATCAAGTAAGAACCATCTTTTTCTAATTTCATATACAAACTTTTATTGCTGACCTCCTCAACTTCACCATTTCTATACATTTCTTTACTCTTCCATGTTTGGCAAAGCCTTTTTTCTTTGGAGCGTAAACTAATTGCCGGGCCTTCATCGTATTTTTTGCAGGCACCAATTGTTAGAATTAATAGTATTGATATTAAACTGTTTTTAAGAATTGTTTTCATATTGTTACTTATTATCGTTAATAATATTTATTACCATATTGAGTTAGAATTTCTGATCTTTTTGTAATAAAGTATCTTGTTTTTTTATATTTAATTTTTTCTTCAGGTAAAAAAAATATTTACTTTATGGCACTTTAATATCTGACATACCCTTTGCCATATTAGTGATGAGTTACGGAAAATAAATCATCCAGTTTTGCTTAGCTAAATCTTGTTTACTATATTCCCTTCTTTCAATAATTCTGTAATCACGTTTAGTTGATTCCCATCCATATTTGGCAATTGTATCAACATTAATAAAAAAAACTATTAAGGTGTCATTTTTGAAAACCTCACTAAACCTATCCTCCCATGGATCAAAACTATCAATAGATAATCGCTCCCCCGGATTTATTAAATTTACATCATTATAATTTCCGATTAACGATGTGTCAGGGTGTAAAACACTATTCTCTCTATAAACGATATAATTACTATTATTTACAGTCCAAATTGAATACAATCTATCAGGTATTAGCTTTTCGCAGCTGATAAAATTCAACGCTATTACGATTAATACAATTTTTATTATAGTTTTCATTTTACAGTAGTATTAATGGATTAAATAATAAAAACCAATTCCAATCTATTTCATTATAATCTCTTGGATATTGTGATGGAGAATCTCCAACCTGATAAGTTGGGGTAAAAAAAGCTTGTCCAAACTGGTTAGCATTTATTTCAAACCAAGTTTTATTATGGTCATGTGTTATTGTGTTAGTTTCATAGTCAAAAATTCCACTTAAACCACTAGGAATTCCTACGGAGTGCAAATACATTGGACCTATTAGTTTACTTTGAATTGTGTGACCAAATTCATGAACAAATAAAGGATCTTGTTTGAAATCCTGTCTTATACCCCATCCATTTATATATCCTCCTAAAGTTACACCTTGTCTTTGACCAGGACCATTTACTAACGTATATCCTATGCCATTCTCAACATTTGATACTTCTCCATTCAAATTTCTATAATGGGCTAAATAATTGCCAGCAATAGCCTGTGGTGACTCAAAAGCAGGGATATTGTTCATCATTCCAAGATCAATAGCAAATGCATTTTTTGTAAGTTGAGTGGTTTTGCCATTTTTTACAAGATCATAAGCTAGTGTTGTTAATGAAGTTGTCGACATGGCTGTTGCAGTTTGTATATTAAGTGTTGCAATAACAGGATCCCAAATAAAACTGCAGCAGAGCTTAGTGCACCTCCAGACAACACATCACCCAAAGCACAATGCCACCATTTGTTTCCAGTTGGATCAGTATATTTCAGTGGATTATTCATCACATAAGAGTACCTATTAAAGCTTTGTGAATAACCGGGAGCTTGCACATAAGGATCAGGGCTAAGGAATCGTGCAACAACAGGATCATAAACTCTTCCATTCATATTGATTAGATCAAAATTATCTAAATGTTCGTGCATAGTATATCCTCTATCAAATATATAATCGGGTTCAGTTCCATCTTCAAATGCTTGCCATGTTAAAGGATCTATTCTGTTTCCAAATGGGTCAAAACTTAATTCCTGTTCAATATTTCCTTCTTCATTCAATATGCAATGAACGCTTCCCAGGTGGTCGTGGGTTAAGAAATACCATTTATCTGTATTGTTTTTGGATTCTTTAACCGCTATTGTACCAGCTGGAGTGCTAATATAGCATAATTCTCTCTCTATCCCGTTTGTTATTTCTTTTTCGTACAATCCTCCAATAAAGTATTTTTCTTTAATAATACCATTGGTTAAAGTAGCTTTTTGGTATAACCTTTGATCGTCCATACCATATTTTATTTCCAAACCGCCAATTCCCGCTAGCGCGGATTTGCAATCCGTGCGTCATATAACACTGTTTACCATATCATTAAACATAAGTCTTCAATTCAGGCGTTTCCAATATAATATCTAAAACGCTCGACAAACAGCATAATTCCGTGCAGAGCTAAA
Organism: Lentimicrobium sp. S6; assembly: GCF_013166635.1. Classification (NCBI taxonomy): domain Bacteria; kingdom Pseudomonadati; phylum Bacteroidota; class Bacteroidia; order Bacteroidales; family Lentimicrobiaceae; genus Lentimicrobium; species Lentimicrobium sp. S6. Next base: position 91,510 of record NZ_JABKBZ010000007.1, read on the forward strand.
CAAATAATTCTCTGGTTTTTCAACAATCATATCTTGAACTGGGTTTTGGTGAATATAATTCAATTTCTCATAAAAGAACTTTGTGGTATATATAACTTTAGAATGATTACCACTTTGCCATAATTTATATTCTTGTTCTCGCTTTAAATGCTCACAGTATTTTTGCAATAATGGCAATAGCCATTCTCGTCTGCTTTCTGGCTCATCCTCTATCTGTCTCACAACCAACCGTTGTCATTGTTATAAAATAGGCTTTATCTGGCTCGTGCGTTTTGTATTTATCGGACATGAATCAAAGATAGAAATTTTTATTGTTGGTTTTGGCTATGTTATACGCACGGATTACAAATCCGCGCTAGCGGGTGCCCTTATACGTGATTTTAAAAATAAACACGCTTACGCTAAATAAAAAACCCGGACGATGCCGGGTTTTATTGTAGATATATGCCAGTCTTTAATTAGCCTGAAACCAGCAATTTTTTTAATTCTTTCCAGTCACTTTCCATCAAAGCATCTTTTCTGATTATTGCAATTAACTTTCCTTTATTAGTCAAATGAATAATTCCATTTTCACTTATTTTAGATTCAAGTTCTTGAATAGAAAAATCAATAGGCTTTCTTTTAAAAAATGACTTATTAAAAAAAGTGATATAGATTTTGTTATCCTTAATCTCTATTTTCTCTGGCTCATTTCTATTGATAAAAAACACAACAAGCAGACCAGCAAAGACAATCAAGGCACTAAACATGTACCGAAATGTAATGTCTATGCTCAAGGTAATAAAGATAATTAGACTTATTATAAGCCCTATAACAATTAAATAAAGGAAGCCTTTGTTTAAAAAAGCTGGTTTAAATTTTACATCCATACTATTAACAGTTTTATTATCCTGATTTTCAAGCATATTTTTAGTTTGTTATTTGTCATCATTTATAAGGTGCTGCTGATATCTATCAACTCTATCTTGATTATATCCTGTTTGCTGTTCATTTGTTAATGTGTTCCAATAGTCTGGATCAGAACTCTTCAAATGCTGACCTAACACTAAATCAATTCCATTTCCATTTTCAGACTTGCTATTTGATTGTGTTGTTTGCTTGGAACTAGTATTAGTACCAGTACTGCTATTGTCATTGTTAACAATGTTATCAACTGATATTGCAATGTCAACTCCCAATGCAACTTCCTCTATTGCTGTTTGTGGGTTTGCTGTAGCAATATTAATGCCTAGGTCAAGAGCAGAGCCAGCATTTCGTAATTCATTATTTTCGTTCCCCATTAATTTATCTCCTGCCATACCAGCCGTTTCTCCTGGACCCGTTGGAATATTTTGTGCCGTTCCATCATCTTTAATTCCTGCTGCTATCATACCTATTCCAACTCCCATAGTAGGAACCCCAGTAACTATTGCTGCACCTCCTGCATACTGCCCAACTCCTGTTGGAGTTGAAGCCATAGCAACTCCGCCTATCACCGAAGTTAATCCGCCAACAACCATCGCCGAACCTTTCATTATTGCTTTCCAATCAGTAAATCCATATAAGTCAATATTAATAATCGGATTGTTTAAAACATATGCATATGGTGTCCAATCATAATGACGATCATACATTGGGTCAATAACGTGCCAACGGGCGATCTGCGGATCATAGAACCTCGCCCCATAATCGTACCAACCCAATTCAAAATCGGTCTGCAACTCTTTTCCGTTGTAAAGATATTTATTTTTGGGAGAATCAGTGGTGTTTTGATAAGTTAATTCATTCCCTAAGCTCATACCAAAGGGATAATAGCTTTGGTCTTGTAATATATCTCCCGTTTGGGAGAACATCACTCGGGTATTGCCAAGATGATCCTTTAGGGCATATTCGTAGTTATAGCCTCCTCCTGCATTGGGTACTAAACGGCCTTCGCTGGTTTGGATAAATTGTAGCTCTAAGTCATTGGTGGTTTCATAAACGAAAGTCCCTACATAGTCAGTAGTGATGTTTTCTGCGGCATTACCTATGGTTTGTTTTCGTAGCTTATTGCCTGTGGCTGTGTAGATATATTTAATTTGCTTGCTTTCGTCTCTTTCAATATTAATTTTAGTTGGCAAGTTAAGGTGGTTATAAGAAATACTTGATATTCCTTTGTTTTCATCCAAAATCATATTGCCATTGGCGTCATAATCATAATCGATAGTGTAATTGGCAACACCTTCATTAAACCCAAATGAATTATAATCTCCTGTGGCAAAATCTGTTACTCTTTTTAATTGGTTTCCATTATAGGCATAGAACAAATCATCAATTTCACCTACTGTTTCATTTACTATCCCATTGCGTGAGAGGTGGCTGATGTTTCCATTTTTATCGTAAGCATAAGAAGTGGAATAGGCTGCATTAATGGCATAGTCTGCCGCTGTTAGTCGGTTTAGAGCATCATACTCAAACTCGTATTGCTTTAAATCTTCATAATACTCACTACTCCACGATACAGAACTGATGTTTCCATTAAACTGTGGATTGGTTCCTGTTTCATAATCCAATTGCATGGCAAATAAATCATTGTCTAAACTATTGGGATTATTAATTTGGGTTAACCATCCTCTGATATTGTATTTATAATCTATTTGTTGTAGGCCGCCATGGAGTTTCTTATGGCTTAAATGGCCTAGCTCATTATATTTTTGCTTTAAAAATCATCAACTCTAAATAAATATTTACTTATGAATTTTATAACAACACCTAATAAATTAACAAGACAGCATATCCAAAAGTAATTACATATCATCCAACGAATATTCTGAATTTAGATCGTAATAAAAGGTAAAATAAACATCTCTAATTTTTTCTTTTCCGTCGAGAGAATACAATTCAAGTTGTAATAAGCCAGTTAACAAGTCATTTTCAATATCTGATTTATTGTAACTAAATTCTAATTCATTCTTATTAGATTTAATAACTCTAGTTGTATCCTTTAACATATTTTTTCCATTGGAAAAACATTCAACATTCAATTCTCCAAGTAATAGATTAATATTTGTTTTATACTCATTATATGCTGTACCCAAAAAAACCACATTCAATTTAATTACTCCTGAAGTCTGACTACTTACTTTAAGTACATCATAATAAAATGTCAAAGAATCAATTACATTCATATTCGTATCATATATAATCCTACCCTCATAATCAAAAGCAGTATCGTTCCTTACAGGATAAATCTTACACTCTATCAATTTTGGATTTGAATACTCTTTGTAATCTTTAAATAGAATTTCTATTCCTTTGACAGATAGTATTTCATTGTTTATATCACCTTTCTCAGTAAAATCCTTTCTAACTCCAAATTCTATTCCTTTTTTGAAATTACTTGTTCTCTTAATATTACCATTTGGATAAAACGTAAAAGCCCTTCCGTTTACTAAAAAATTCTTCAATTCGTACTTAGCCTTTTTATTACCCACTCTATCATATTCAACAATTGTAACATTACCAAGACTATCATCTTCAAATGAATTGAAAAATCTTTCTGAGCGGATAACTTTGCTTTCTGAATAGTATTCAACCTTCTTCAATATATCGCCCTCATTATTGCAAGCATTGAATACAATTATTATTATAATTAATTTTAGATATTTTGACATAATTTACTTTTTAGCTTTAGGATCAGGACCCCAACTTTCATTCGTATAACGTTCTCCACCAAGAGTATCTTTTGTTTCCCTGTCAATATAATAAATCGGACCAATCATTATATTTGAATCCAAATGACCATAATATTTAATATAGATTCTACCTAGCACATCTACTTTAGAATGATAATCTTTTTCAGGCACTTTCCCTTTTCCAGTAGTTTCCTCCTTTACTTTCTCATCAGATACAGGGACTGGTGGCTCTTCTTCATTCTCAGGGGCTCCAATCATCTTATCATATATAGATCGTAAAAACATACCTAAGTCATCAGATAAATTCGGTATACCATGTGGGTTCCAACTCAAAAATTCCATAAGCGCATCTAAATCAATGGATTTAGAATCATATTGTGATTTGCGACCTCCAAATTCCCTCGCTTTTTTCGAATATAGCACATATCCATCTGAAAACAAAGTATTACTTTCGTTATTAGCCACAATTTCAACCTCCTTAAGCAGTATTAAAGTATCAGCATTATCCGACTGTTCCTTATAATACATTGCAAATTCTTTAGTATTTAAATAACCTGAATATTCACCTAATTGATGAGTCTGTACAACTTCCATTAATCCAGATGGGTCGGAATATTTTATAGGGTTATTATAGCCAAACCTGTAGGGAGTCCAATTAAAAGCATACTCAGCTAAAGGATCTATTGTAGTAAACCTCCCCAAAGCGGCATCATAAAACCGTGCTCCATAATCATACCAATCTAGTTCGAAATCCATTTGCAACTCTTTTCCGTTGTAAAGATATTTATTTTTTGGAGAATCATCGGTGTTTTGATAGGTTAATTCATTTCCTAGGCTCATACCAAAGGGATAATAGCTTTGGTCTTGTAAAACTTCACCTGCCTCGTTAAACATCACTCGGGTATTGCCTAAATGGTCTTGTAGGGCGTATTCGTAATTATAGCCTCCTCCTGCATTGGGTACTAAACGGCCTTCGCTGGTTTGGATAAATTGAATCTCTAGGTCATCGGTGGTTTCATATACGAAAGCCCCTACATAATCGGTTGTGATGTTTTCTGCGGCATTACCTATGGTTTGTTTTCGAAGCTTATTGCCTGTGGCTGTGTAGATATATTTTATTTGCTTGCTTTCTTCTCTTTCAATATTAATTTTGGTTGGCAAATTAAGGTGATTATAAGAAATACTTGATATTCCTTTGTTTTCATCCAAAATCATATTGCCATTGGCATCATAATCGTAATCGATGGTATTATTAGCCCCATTTTCATTAAATCCAAATGAATTATAATCTCCAGTGGCAAAATCGGTGACTCTTTTTAATTGGTTTCCATTATAGGCATAGAACAAATCATCAATTTCACCTACTGTTTCATTTACTATCCCATTTCGAGAGAGGTGGCTGATGTTTCCATTTTTATCGTAAGCATAAGAAGTGGAATAGGCTGCATTATTGGCATAGTCTGCCGCTGTTAGTCGGTTTAGAGCATCATACTCAAACTCGTATTGCTTTAAATCGTCATAATACTCACTACTCCAGGATACTGAACTGATATTTCCATTATACTGTGGGTTGATTCCTGTTTCATAATCTAGTTGCATGGCAAATAAATCATTATCCAAATTATTGGGATTATTTATGCCTGTTAACCATCCTCTGATATTGTATTTATAATCTATTTGTTGTAGAGCGCCGTGGAGTTTCTTATGGCTTAATTGGCCTAGCTCATTATACTTTTGGTTGGAAATCTCCACTTCATCTTCTTCGTTAATTTGATGACTTGTTTCTATTAAACGCTTGCCATGGTCGTAAGTGAAGCTTTGTTTAATTTCTATTTCCTCTCCATTGGCAGTGTGTTGCTCCACTGTTTTGAATAGGTCACCCGTACTGATGATTCCCTAATCTTTCACAATAACTCTACGAACAGGTGAAGTTTGCTCAAAAATTAATTCTAGTATAAAAACTCCATGCCTAAGACCAGAAATATCGATAGTATTAGCATTTGATGCAAACGCCATTACTACTTGACCTGCCATATCATAAATAATAATTTCATCAACCTTAGATTCTTGAGGTGTTTTAAAGGTCAAGAATCTTTTTGTAGGATTTGGAAATATAACCAATTCATCTTCGAACTCTTGATTATTGACTGATAAAGTATCACAATTAGATTCTATTTCTGTCAGATTATTACAACCCTCGCTGTTATCATGTACATCTAATGAATCACTAGATAAGGACATAAACTCGCAAATAAATTGATTAGAACACATTGAAAGAGCTGGATTATTAAAAATTTTTACTGAACCACTTATTGAGTTTGGGTCAATATTATTGATGCCGGAAATATCTGCTAAATTATCATTATAACCGATGCGAATATCTGTGGGACCAGATGTTAATTGCTCCAGACCATTCAAACTTGTTAAGCTATTATTTACATATATTCCTAAGAGTGCTCCAATACTTGTTAATGAAGAAAGCCCCTCTAAACTGATAAGATTATCGATTCTGTTTAAGGCTAAATAATCTCCAATAGTAGTTAAGGATTGAAGGGCATCTATATCCGTTAAACGAGGATTCCACCACAAATATAAAGCCCCATCAATGGTATGAACAGATTCCAGTCCGTCTAAACTCATAAGATTGTCATTTCCTACAATTGCTAATTGAGCGCCAAATGATGTTAATTGACTTAATCCTTCCAAACTGCTTATTGAATCTGTTATGCTATAATCCCCTATGATAACAGGTCCCTCAATTCTCGTACAATATGGATAGTCTTGGGAAAATTGGTCAATCTGATACTGATTTTGAAAATGAATCCCATCTGGTAAGCATGATTGTGAATAAACGGATACGTGAATGAGGATAAATATTAACAAAGCGCTTTTTCTCATGTTTTTATTTTTTTTAAAGTTTTATTTGAAGGAAGCATCACTAAACAGGATTTAAATAGGAATTTTAAGTAAGACCCTACAATTTTATAAGTTTAAAAACATTTAATCATTCACAAAAATTCTTTTCATGAAATTCTGTTTATAACAATAATTTACACCAAATAAGAAAAATCCTATAACAAACAATACAAAAGGAATAAAGATTTTGAAATTAGGGCATTCTTCTATGTCTCTATATGCCAAAATTGAACTAATTGACACCATAACCCATAAAATTGGTAAGATTTTAATAAGAGCAATCCTCCCTTTAGGCTTTCTAGTTACCAACAAGACAATTACGTATATAATATAGTTGTTAAACATAAATTCAACAGTATCAAATAGTTTAATTAGGTTTTGAAATAAATATTCTTTACTAATTTGTATTTCTTGAAAAATAGTAGAATATTCTTCAAATAGCCAAATTAAATCTTTATATATATCAGTAGAATACAATTGAAATAGATATAATGTAAAAACAAAATTCAGAATCAAAGGGAATTTGACTAAATTTTCTGACTTCAGATCCTTGAAAAAAAATGGACCGAAAAATATTATAAAGATTATTATCGCATATAAATTCATTTTTTTCTATATTTTATTAAACAAAGGCGATAAATCAAATTTGCATTTTTAATATGGATTAAAATAGCAAATATAATAAATATTTATCTTTGTTATAACCTATTTAATTGTGGTTTGTCAGGCTTTGGAACATCAGGCTTTGGAACATCAGGCTTTGGAACATCAGGCTTTGGAACATCAGGCTTTGGAACATCAGGCTTTGGAACATCAGGCTTTGGAACATCAGGCTTTGGAACATCAGGCTTTGGGGCATCAGACTTTGGGGCATCAGACTTTAACTTCTTCTTTACATCAATTCTACTATCACCAATTAAACCTTGATCAAATAAACTAAATAGTAAAATTAAGCTTTCTGTTGTAGTTAAGCCAGTCGGCATAGAAACTTCTCCCTCAGGTTTGATAGAATTCAGAAAAGTTAAAAATGCAGATACTACTCTTGGATTTTTGGTTGAAAGAAACCTTAATACTTCTGGAGTTAATGCTACAAGCAGTCTTGTTTCACCGTATACTTCTGGTGCTGATCTAACAAAAAACCCAACTGTTGATGAAGCAATTGGAGTCATAGCCGTTGCACCTAAAATTATACCGAGTCCTTCAGCTTCTTGAGATCCTTTTAGATATTCTGCATCCTTAGCTAGTTTGGGATTATCTCTATGCATAGCAGCAGCTATTATACTAGAAACAGCCTGAAGACCCCACAAATCAATATTTGAAATTGGAGAGTTCTCAGCATAATTAAATGGTGACACATAAGCAAATTTATCTGCAACAGGATCAAGGCTTGGGAATCGAGCTAACTGTGGGTCATAAAACCGAAAACCATATTCATACCAGTCCAATCCAAAATCATCTTGTAATTCTTTTCCGTTGTAAAGATACTTATTTTCTGGAGTACTTATAATATCATTATAAGTCAATGCCTCTCCCATACTCATACCAAAGGGATAATAGCTTTGGTCTTGTAATACTTCGCCTTCTTCGTTAAACATAACTCGGGTATTACCTAGATGATCTTGCAGGGCGTATTCGTAATTATAACCTCCGCTTTCATTGGGTACTAAACGGCCTTCTCTGGTTTGGATAAATTGTAGGGTAGTATTTTCGTAGACATAAGCTCCCACATAATCTGTTATTATGCTTTCTTTGCTACCATCGTGTGTGTGCTTTCTTAATTTGGTTCCATTTGCCGTATAGATATAGCCTATGCTTTTGCTTTCTGCTTTATCATTGTTAAATTGAATACTTATTGGCAAATTCAAATGGTTGTAAGCAATGTTTTCTATCCCTTTATTATCATCGCTTTCCATATTACCATTATCATCATAAAGATACTCAACAGCATTAAACACCCCATTATCTTTAAATCCATAGTTTTCAAAATAATCTCCAAATTGATCATTAACAGATAATAGCTGGTTACCATTATAATCGTAATCAAGAAGATCTATTTCTTGGGCTACACCTCCAATATCCATATACCTACCTAATGTTTCAATATTTCCATTAGCATCGTAAGTATAGGTGGTATTATAAAGGCCATTATTTTGATAAACCGAAGCTTCGATTCTATTTAAACCATCATAAACAAAATCATAGGTTTTGATATCATCAAATGTTTCACTTGCCCAGCTAATAGCACCAATATTTCCATTGAATTGTTGATTACTTGCAGTATTATAATCCAATTGCATGGCAAATAAATCATCACCTAAACTATTGGGATTATTGATCCCTATCATCCAGCCTCTGATATTATAATCATAATCAATTTGCTGAATTGCATTTTCACTTTGCATATTAGCATGTAAGCTTTTATAGCTTAATTGCCCAAGTTCGTTGTATTTATTGACTGTTGCTACAGGATAGGAATTATTTACGGAATGTAAAGAACTTGTCAATAATTTGTTTTGATTATAATAAAATAATTGCCTAATTTTAGTTTCTTGGTCATTTAATATATGCTTATCAATTGACTCAATAATATCTCCAGTATAATTTACCTTATAGGAGACAATATCTACTCCTCCTAAATGATTATCGCTTATTTTTTGTATGGCCTGCTCATAAATATTGTAATAAGTTACACTTAACAATAAATCATCAATTACTGTTTCTGAATCGTTTAAAAGCACTTTAGTTGATGAGACAGTAGGCAGACCTATTACCTCAGTATTTGCTTCACCACTTGTCAAATGCAAAAAGTCTAATTCATCATCAGCAAATTTATAAATATTATCGGTATAAAGAATATCCAAAACTTGATAGCTATCATAATAATTAACTGTATGTATCTCATCTTGTGAGGATAAAATGGGATAAGTGGTATTTGAATAGGCAGTATTATTAAATCCGGTATTAGTTTCAAAATCTTCATAGCTTGCTGAGCTCATGGCTGTCGTTCTGATGTCATTAACAGTAGTACTTGGAATTGTACAAACACCATTTATTATGGGTCTATTAAAAACATCATACTTTGTGAAAGACCATTTATCGTAGGGTCTTTGATTGCCATCTTGCGATAGAATTAATTGGTCTCTTTTATTATAAACCAAATAAACCGGACTTGCTCCCGGAAGTTTCTTTAATATCATTCTATTCCTATGATCATATTCATAATAATAACATAGGGCATTTATTTCATCTTCTGTTGGGACAGATGAACCATTACATTTTAATGCTGCTAATGTTGGAACTATATATCTTAGTAATCCCAAGTCATCAAATACATAATAAGTCTTGGTATTCTCTTCTCCACATTTCACAATGACCCTATTTTCAAAGTCCTTATAATCAACATTCTCATTACCATCTTCATCTATTGTAATAGTTTTAAATAGAGTATTTGTAGAAAAAACTTCTCCAGAATTGACCAGATTACCGACTTCCACCTTGAGTATTGGGAAGGTTTCGGCAGAACTAGAGTTGGACAGGTATTTATATTCAATAAAATGACCACTTGTCTCACTTAACTGCCATGCTGCTCCTGGAGATCCTTGTTTTACAACTCTATCAAGAGGAGAACCATCAAACTCTTTATCTGCAAATGCTGAAAAGCCATCACCTGTAGAAAAATAGTTATGGTAATACTCACTGTTTTCTTCTACTGCATTAGATCTGAAACCACCAGGTCCATTTTCTCCATCTTGAGCAATAGCATAGGAGAGGTATTCTTTTTTTACTCTTCCAAATTCGTCATAAATAGTAGGTTGTATAATATCATTATCATAAGAGGAGGCCTTTACATTAACAGTTTGAATGGGCCTTCCAATGCCATCAAAATAATTAATGGTTTCTTTCCACTCATGATAATCTATTTGGTCATGTACGGGTGGAATCTGAGTTGAATTATCTTTTAAAGGATGGTAAACCCTAACATAATTCATATTAAATTCTCCATCAGTTTCAGAAACACCTCCATTTAAAGGTAAATCTGGGTCAATGTATCCAACAAAATTATTATGATTAGCTGTATTAAAACCAGGACTTAAAGTTAAAGAAACTCTTGCTACTTCTTCATCACTATTATATGTTGATATTGCTCTATAATTCCAATCATCACCAAAGCTTTGGGCATATGTTAATAAATTGAAAACAATAATTATAATACTTATAGATATTTTTTTCATTTTTTTCTGGTATTTAATTTCCCTCAAAATAATGATATTCAATGTATTCAATAATATTATCATTAAAATCTTTGATAATATTCAACCTTTCTAAATCATCGTAGGTATAGGTTGTGGTTTTTTCATTTGGAGAGGTTTCTGATGCCATTCCTTTTAATGGTTCGTAAGTATAGGTCCATATTTGAGTACCCTCCAAATTGGGATGATTCCTTAAATTATGGAATATGGCTTCCAATTCGCTACTGGATTTCTGTTGTAAGACCTCATAATCAACTCCAATGGCATTTTTAACATCTTGAATATATTCAGCATTAACAATTTTAGCAATTGGATACTGGTAATTATAGCCCCATAAATAAACGATATGCACATCATCAGATTTGGATACTTCAAGTATATTTCCTTTGAAATCATGCTCATGATAATCAACCCTAAGCTCTAAAGGACCAGAAGACCCATTGGCTTCGCTATAGCCTTTTACTGGAAAAATTGGAAAACTATAGGTGCTTAATTTTCTGATATAATCAAGTCTTTTAAGTTGAATACGTTGACCATTCACCTTTTGTTCTTGTTCAACTATTGGTCTGATTTTATTTCTAAGTCTCATATCATCAAATGGAGATATTCCATAAAAATCATAGGGATATTTATAAAAGCTTTCGACCACATCATTATTTGAATTTATTGTTTTGGAGTAGCTTAACTGATGATGATCATCATAGTCATATTCAACTGTTTTGGTTATACTATTAATATCATCAAAATGATGGATTTCAGTTTTTGCAGTTAATAAAGATTTAGCTCGTTGCTTATTTGGATAAGCCCCTATTTGCCATTTATTATAAGTCTCATAAAAACAGCGACACGCATCCACGAAACTAAATCTTTTTTCAATTAGTGAATATCTGGCTCCATAGAAACAAGTATTAATAACTCCAGGCTGATATAAATTGACTGTTTCAGAAATAGGATTTTCTAAATCATTTTGAAAATATTTTTCTCCTAATAATAATCCATTCTCTAGGCTTGGTCTTTCAGGCGGTAAAATAACTGAGTTTGTTGAAAAAAAACCTATGCCAGATCCAAGGGAAGACTGATCCGGCTCATTTGAGAAAGTAGTCACAGTATAACCTGTACTGTTTTCATCATTTTGAGTTGAAATATTTTTTTCAATAACATCAGTGTACCCGACATATCTGCCACTCGCTGAAGTTGATATTCCTGTCAAACTAGCAGAGTAAATATTGTATTTATATGCATGTACACGTCTTTCCTCACAAACCTCAACGCAAGGAATAATGGGGTCATCATAAACAAGCTCTAACATTTCGTCATGAAAAGGAGTAGTATGCTTATTTGCATATACAAGTGGAGACATTAATTTTCCTCTTTCATATATAAATTCATTTTTTCCGATCAGGTTGTCATTTTCATTATAAGATTCTATTTTCTTCACTCGTAGTCCACTTCCAAATGAAAGATTATTATTTTCCCCATAATCAAAATAGGACAAATGTAGATATGCACCACTGGCTATTGACGGAGGCGAATATCCGCAGCCTCCACCCACATTTTCTACCCAAACTAATCCTCTTTTGAATTCGTATTCTAGATCTGGAAAATGCTCAACTGCATTGGGCTCAGGATTATCCATTGTTATATCAATCACCTGATCAATATATGCATCATAATTGTCTCCCCCTGGCTGTGCACCCAATTCATTTAATGTTGGCATCACACCATACCCATTATTTATATACGCATCCAAGAGGCCATTTTCCTCTGTGTCTTTATAGGAATAAATTCTTATATGAGGTGAATTGTCACAATCATTCCAATCACATCCCCACAGGCTTAACTGTGCACTTCCCTCAAAAAAAGTAGTTTCCCCAAAAATTGCTGCTCCATGCTCAATTAAGGATTGTGGCAGGTCTGGACCTATACGTAAATAACCTTGCTCACCGTCATCAATATTGGGTACATAATAGTTATCAAAACTATTTAATTCGTAATCAAATACTGTGTATCCTCCTGTTGGATAAACAATATTTTTAAGAACACTGGATTTTGTATGCTCAACACTTGAACTCTTATTATTGTAACGTATACGCTCATAGAATGAATTTTCATTATAAGGAAAACCAAACCTATAAATATTGGGGAAAAGTGATTCATTAATCAAAACCCCATTATAATATCCCCAATAATCTGTTGCTAAAGATGTCTTTTTAGGAAGAGGATTCTCTTCAAAGTATTCAAACTCATAAGTTGGCTTTCCGACTTCTTGCACAGATAATAGCTTTAATCTTTTGGTCAGTTCATCATTCGTTTTAATGATACTTGTTTCTATTAAATAAGAGTCCAAATTCTCGCCATTAGAATGACCATTAAAATAATCATACTCGAAATTAAAAGTCTTAACCGGCACATAATTATTTTTACTTTTCCTCAATTCAATACTATTTAGCTTTAGAGCTGAGATAATGTCTAACCTATCATCAGTAGAATTAAATTTAATATAACCTCCATCAAATTCAATTGAAGTTAAATAAGAATATTCTTGTTTGGATGCAGTAATAGTCTTTAATATGTCAAACTGATTGATTCCCAAAACTTGGAAATCGCTTGAGTTTAAAAAAGGCTCATAAAAGTACATGTGCTTCGAAATATTTGGATACCCATCAACCTCATCTGTATTGGTGTATTCATAATCGATAACATCTCCTTGATTTGTTATAATTTGAATTAATTGATAGGTTCTGAAGGATTTTTCATTATGGTTTACAAGATCTGTAATATTGCTGCCTATTCCACCACCCATTTCTTCACTCTCTGAATAGTGAGAGATAAATGTCCCTACCTCTTTGATTAGAAAAACAAAGTGATGTCCTTCTGATACAATTATAGTAAAGTCCCCAGGGGTTCCTCCAGCAGAATAGTTTGATTCAATGAGAATATTGGGGTCTGATAAGCAAACAAATTCTTCATTTTCCCAATCCAGGATAAAACTACCAGAATAATCCAAGAAGCTAAATTTAAAAATATCAGGTTCACTGTCCCAAACACCTTCTGGATAAGAAGGATGTAGTAATCCACCGTGGCTTATGTGATTAGTTCCTGCAATCCAAAAAGGTTCGCATCCTGCCAGTGCACCATCAGGTAAATTAGGCTCTATTTCCTGAAAATCCGGTAATGATCTGTGCCTATAGAACCCATAATCATCATATCCTTGAATAACTTGAGTTATAGACCCTCCTGCATTTAAAGTCCATCCTAAACCAGTCCATCCCGCTTCTTCATTAACTTTAAAACCAGTACTATGATATGACAGATAGATTGGTATATCGAGTCCTTTAGCATTGATAGTATAAATGGGAATTGAGATATTGGGGACACCAGTATACTTTCCTACTGGTATTTCACCATACTTCATAAATTCATATGCTTTAGGGTTTGAAGGTAACACATTAGGAAGGGCTGTACCTTCATTCATTTGAGAGTATACTGTACCAATCAAACAAAACATTAACAGTATTAAAACATTTATCTTTCTCATTATAATACTTATTTAACCACCACAACCCTATCCTCCAGAGTCACAGTTCCATTTTTAATCATTAAAATATAGGTGCCAGGAACCAAGTCCTGCACATTTAATTCCATCTCCATATTTATGGAGGATATATCGGGTTTTAATTCCCATAATCGAGTTCCTTCAAGAGTACAGAACTCTAGTTGTAAAGCTTCTCTCAAGTTGAGGTTCTCTAATTTGAGAAAGCATTGCTCTTTAGCTGGATTGGGGTAAATTTGTAGGCTTAGCTCATTGTTTCCTTCGCTTTCTAAATCATCCATTCCCAAAACTGTAATATTAATTTCTCCTTGGCCCTGACAGAAATTGGTATCTAAAACAGCAACCGAATAATGATGATCGCCTAAAACTAAGTTTTGAGTGTTTATCTCCATATAAGAAAGTGTAGATTGGTCATTCCATTGATAAGATTCTAAATGGGGATCAGCTACCAATTGTATCACATCACCTTGGTAAACCACCATATCCTCACCCAAGTCTACTCTTGGGTCATCGTTAAGCTGTATGAATATGCTATCTCTGGATAGGCACTCAAATTCATCTTTAGCTATTAAATAATACATGGCTGTGGTATCGGCCTTCTTAGTAGAATTTCCTGAAATATCATTCCAAATATATTCCACATAATTGGTGTCGGCTTGTATCTCAAATATCTGAGCACATAATGCCGTATCTGAAGGCAATTGTATGGCTTTGCTAAAATCACAATCATACAATCTGGTTAGAAAATAGTCCTCTTGATCTGCTCGGAGGCTGGTATCTTCTAAGGCTTTAAACTTTTCATTGAAATTTCCGGAGAGGTAAATATAGTTTTCGGTGTCGACAATGAGTTGTCGAGCATAATCGGCATTGGTATCTCCCAAGGCTTCCATATATCTAAATTTGCCACCGGCCTCAAATTTGGCCAGAAAGACATCAGAAGAAAAGTCTACCGACTCTATTTCTTGCTCTTCTTTTTCTATGCTTCCTCTAAAACTTCCACTTAGGTAAATGCTATTGTATTGGTTACATGCCACCGACATTAAATAGTCATTGGCCTTGCCACCCAATTGTTCCATCCATAGGAGTTCTCGCTCGGGATTATACTTGGCAATAAACACATCGTAATTCCCACTAGATTGCATGGGGAACTGGGCTTCTGTTTGCAATTGAGCTGAAAAACATCCTGCCCATAAATAATGGCCTTCATGGTCGAAACCAATGCTTTTGCCATAATCCTTATAAACGCCACCCAGCTGTTTGCTATCCACAACTTCCAAATCATTATTCAGCTCCACTAAAAAAGCATCGGTATATCCTTTGGAGTAGAAAGTTTGGCTTCCAATATGAAGGTTTTTCTCAAAACTTCCGGTTAGTAATAAATGACCATCCAGAGTAGTGGTTACTCCTTTTACCTCTTCATCTCCGTTGCCATTTAATATCAAATGGTTTTCCAATTCTCCATCTTTATTAAAGCTCCCAACAAATATTTCGGAGCTATAATTTCCTTTAAAGGTTTCTTTATCAATGACTAAATCTCGTGTATAACTACCCACAAACCAATAACCTTTATCAGCTCTTTGTTGTACAAAAATGGGTAGGCCTTTAAAATAACCTTCAATATGTTTTACCATCTGGAACTTCCCGGCTGTATCAATCACTGCAAAAAAGGCTTGATTTCCTTTTTTTGCTTTCAATTGGTATTCATCGAGCATGATTTCCTCATTAAAGAAACCTGAGATTAATAGTTTACCATCCTCAGTGAGGTCTAAGCTATTGATATGGCAATAATCTTTGCTTTTCACTTGATGAAACCAAGTTTGTTCTCCATCAGAATTATATTTTGCAATAAAGATGTCCTTATTGCCTTCGCTGCTTTTAATGTCTCTTTTGGCAGTAGAAGTGAAATTACCCACCACAAACATATTATTAGCAGCATCCATTTTCATATCGCTCACCAAATCCCAGCTGGCACCATCGCTATTCTTTAGCCACTGTACGGAGACCGATTGAGCCATAAGTCCATGGGAGATAATAGCTAATAATAAGCTTATTAGTATATTTTTTACCTTCATGATATAGGTTTTAATTTAAATCGTGTATTAAGAAATAGAATATTCCTTTAGCTCCCAGAACGATCCCATTAAGAGGAGGGCATTCATAAGCAGCTATCTTAAGGATATTATTTCTGTGCTTCTAATAATTGGTCAATCAGCTTTTGCTGTTTTTCGAGTAGAATTTGTTGTTGCTCTAAAGTTTCCTGCTGAGTATTTATGGTTTTATCTTGATCTATCACATAAAGAGTTAATTCTTCTACCTTACGTAGTAAAATATCATCCATTTCACCTAAAGAATAGCCGTCTTTAGCAAACTCTTCGGCACTCATTACTTCAGGTAAGTGTTTATTTGTTTTTACAAATGTTTCTAATTCATTTAATGGCATTAAGGAATAATCTGATTCGAAAACATAGTCGGAGCTTGGTACTGTTTCTGTTACTTTAATTAGAGTAGCGTTGATAGAGCCTGCAACTACTAATTTATGTGTTCCTACATTAGCAGTTCCAATTCCTACACTACCATAATAGTTTGCAACAGAATTTGTTTCATCCCATATTCCAACACCACTTAATGTTCCAGGGTCAACCCAAGAAGCATTTCCACTTGCATCAGATTGTAAGATTTTACCATCCAGATCACTTCCGCTTGTCATCTGAAAACCTGAGGTTTTTGTGGTTCCATTCACTTCCAAGCTTTTACTTGGATTATCAATTCCAATACCAACATTTCCTGCGGCAGTAATGGCTAATCCTCGTACAACTCCCTTTGAACCATAACTATACTTTGACTTTAACTTTAGAGTTCTTGCAACAGTTGAAGAACCAAAGCTAATAGTAGTCGAACCTAAACCTAAGTCAATATCTCCCAGTATATTTGCTGTACTTTGGACTATCAGTTCCTGATCTATTCTTACATCCCCATCAACATCCAGTTGGGCACTTGGAGAATCTGTTCCAATACCTACACGGTTATTAGCATCTATTGTGATAATATTGGTTTGTGTTCCTGCTGGAGGAGGCTCAACTCCTTTGCCAAATACATTTTTAGAAATTTGGAAAATACTACTTGAGCTTTCTCCATATACTAACTTATTAGTACTACCTATCATTTTTATACCATCCTCAACCTGGATAGTTCCATTGACATGTAATTTCTCTTGAGGACTTGAGATACCAATCCCAACATTACCACTTGATCTATAAATATTCGAACCTGAAGTTACCCAAGGTGAAATCGTTCCTCCGCCACCTGAACCAAAATCCAAATTATTCTGCATATAGTTTTTTAAATCGGAGATTTTTGTGCTTTTCAATTGAGAACCTGATCTTGCAAAGATTAATTTATCCGTTGAAGAAAGCGAAGAAGTATAAGTCTGCACTTCAATTGCTGAGACATTAAGCCAAGTATCACCATCTCCATCGGATCCAACCATACCTGTATGGGCAGGAT